>NZ_DBFCCJ010000053.1:0-95001 GCF_048380235.1 Ventrimonas sp.
CTTTTTGTGGCAGAGTTAATATGGGCTGTAGCCGCTATTTTTCATAGCGAAGCCAATACAGCAGGAAGTGAATGAGACCACCTTCCGGGATTTTCAGCATATCAGGTGTTTGCATCTTGAGCACACACGTCCGAATGTGGCGGATGTTCATCCGACACAGGCGAACGCGTGTTAGCGAAAGCAAGCAAACAACGATATGTGAAAATAGAGGAAGGCGGTCTCTTTCACTTCCGGACCTTTATTCAGCTTTGTAACTCAAATTTTTATTTTATGCGAAACTGTTCCAGTATCTCCGGCTTCACGTTTTTTGCATCCAGATGATGTTTTTCCAGATAAGACGCATATTTATGAAGATCATATTTTAACGGTGACTGTGCTGAATCCAGATCATGTGTTTCAAGATAATCGCGCATAATGGCGCGCCGTTCTTTTCCTGATTTTCCCATACCTCAATTCCTCCTGCTTCATTTCTTTTGTCTTTTCCCGATTTAAAAACATCACTTATAAACCGGCAGCTTTCTTCTGACAATTATAGCAAGGCTGTGCTAGAATTGCAATGAGACCTGGCTCAGCCAGCTTCAACCTCGCCAAAAATCCATCATTACTGTTAAATCGTTCCGCTTACGATCAAAGTGCTGACACCCGGACTGATAATCCACGCTCCGGTCGCCGGATCCTGGGTGTAGGTGGCTGCAGGAACCGTCACTTCTCCTAATGTGGTGGTAAATTCACCGGTTGTTTCATTGTAGGTATAATTTACAGGCGCACTCCAGGAAGCTCCATTGAAGGTGACAGTCAGATCTCTTAAAATCGGGTCAAAGGTGTCCGTCACAAGAGCTTCCGTGGCCGGAACAGCCGGAGTGTTACCGGTATTCTGGATCACAAAGGTATAGGTCAGTCTGCCGCACTCCGTCACCGGGACCGGGCTGACCGATTTGGTAATGGAGAGAACCGGTTCTGCCACAGCAGAAATCGTTTCCGCCGCGGTGATTCCGGTAATGCAGGTGCCGGATACTGTCACGGTATTGGTGACTTCCGCCTCCGGCTGCGGCGGTGCGTATGCATTCAGTCTGGTCTCATAAATGATCGTCGCATTTCCGCCTGCCGGCACACTGATCCCGGTAATCACAAGCGGCGGTCCTGCTTCTACAGTCGGAGCTGTCTGGAGCAAGCCGTTCCGGTAATAGTGAATGGTACCCGCAACATAATCCTGTGGCGTATGCGCTCCTTCTCCAAATGTATATCGTCCCAGATCATCGCTCATGGTCAGTCCGGCATACTCAGCCGTGCCTGCATTAACGATATTGATGATATAGGTCACGGTATCATGCTGACGGTACGTCCGTTTTACCGCACTCTTGGTAACAGACAATACTTCCTGAATTTCTCCAACGGTAATATTGGAATTGGCCACTTCATTGCCATAGCGCAGCTGCGCCTGATTTGTGAAAAATGCCATATACTGTTGTCCCCTTTTTTAAATGGTTACAGTATAGCATATGACAAAAACGGATATGTGGTGCAGGGCTTGTATCATTCAAAAATAGTTGAATTCACCGTTTTCTAATCCGGATGTTTACTTTTGTATAATTCCCATATATACTATGATTCATATGCAACGGTTTTCTACAATAATCACACAAAGGAGAATCCATCATGAGAATTGTTAATCTTGAGAACAATAACCGTAAAATTATCAGCACAATCAATAACTTTCATGTATTAGAATATGTTCAGGATGCCAGCGTATCTCCTATGAACGCTATCGATGAATACTTCATGAGTAAGATGAATGTCCGGAGGCGGCAGGTAGTCATTGACATCAGCCGAGAGCATTCTGCCGTCATTCAGGCCGGTGCCATGCAATGGATGGGTGGAAATGTACAGGCAACATCCGGAGTAAAGGGACTCGGTGATCTCTTTGGCAAGGCCATCAAAGGGGCCGTCACCAAAGAAACTGCCGTAAAACCTGAATATATCGGTGAAGGATTTCTTGTTCTGGAACCAACCTACAAATATATTATCCTTCAGGATGTTTCCAAATGGGGAAGTGTTGGAATGACCATTGAAGATGGAATGTTTCTTGCCTGTGACGCAAATGTTAAGCGCAACATTGTGGCACGTAAGACTCTATCTTCCGCTGTATTAGGCGGTGAAGGTTTATTTAATATGAGCCTGCAGGGTAACGGTGCGGTTGCTTTAGAGAGTAATGTACCGGAAGATGAACTGATTGAAATTGAACTGGAAAACGATGAATTAAAAATCGATGGCAATCTAGCTGTATGCTGGTCCTCAAATCTTGATTTTACCGTAGAACGCACCACCAAAACTCTGGTTGGATCTGCAGTAAGCGGCGAAGGCCTCGTAAATGTGTACCGCGGTTCCGGTCGTGTGCTGATGAGTCCTGTTGCACCAACTGATTCCCTGTTTTCTTCTACAAATACACTTGCAGCCAAAGCTGCTGCTAAAAATAGCAATACATTTGGAAAATAACTCATAATGCCCCGCAACCCATAAGTTTGCGGGGCATTCATATCGTCTAAAACGACTTTATTTACCTGTTGGCAATCAGTGTACAAAAATCAGAGACAGAATAAATACGACTATAATGGTGGTAACACCCATAACTGCCGTCATACCGGTCTGACATTTATATGCATCCTGCGTATCCATATCTGAGAACTGGGATACAACCCAGAAGTAAGAATCATTTGCATGGGATACGGTCATGGATCCTGCACCAATAGCCATAATAACCAGAACCTTTGCTAACGGAGAAGTAAATCCCAGAGCCGGCATCATCGGCGCAATCATTGCAGAGGTGGTGATCATCGCTACCGTAGAAGCACCCATTGCAGTTTTTAACAGTGCTGCAATGATAAACGGCAGGAACACGCCTACGCCAAGTCCCAGTAAGGATGCGCTCAGAGCGTCCGCGATCGGGAGCTTCTGAAGAATGGCACCAAAGGAGCCTCCTGCACCGGTAATAGCCAGGATCCCTGCGGAGTTGGTAACACCCTCAGTGATCCATTTCAGGGAATTCTGCTTCTCTTCCTGCGGGATCAGGGTCATGGCAAGAAATACACCAAGGATCAGGGCGATAACCGGGTTACCGATGAAGGAGAAGAACATCTTCACGGCGCCGTCACCAAAGGGTGCGCTCGGGAAATCACTGACGGATTTTAATGCGATCAGGATGATCGGGAGCAGGATCGGGGAGAAACTATGTAATGCACCAGGAAGCTTGCCGTATTTCTCTACCAGTTCTTCTACGGTGTACTCCGGATTTGCCGGGATATCAATCTTGCTGGATACCTTATTTGCATAAATCAGGGCAGATGCAACAGCCGGTATGGAAATGATCAGGCCAACCAGAATGGTCAGTCCCAGGTCTGCTTCCAGGGTACCTGCCATAGCGATCGGGCCGGGAGTCGGCGGTACCAGGCAATGGGTTGCATACAGACCGCCGGAAAGCGCGGTAGCCATAACAGCCAGGGAGACATTACTCTGGCTTGCCAGTGCTCTGGAGATCGGGCTTAAGATAACGAAACCGGAATCACAGAAAACCGGAATACCGGTAATGTAACCGGTGATGCCCATGGTCAGAACGCTCTTTTCTTTTCCGACAATCTTTAAAATAGTGTTTGCCATAGTGAGTGCCGCACCGGTTTTTTCCAGAATTGTTCCAATAATGGTTCCGGCCAGGATTACGATACCAATGCTGGCCAGGATATTACCAAAGCCGCTCTTGACGGTACTGATTACCTCTTCTGTCGGGATTCCGCATACAAGACCGACTAAAACTGCAATAACGGTCAGCACCAGAAACGGGTGCATGTTAAACTTCGATATGGCTATGACCATACATACAACTGCTAAAAATATCACGCCAAAGATAAATAAACCTGACATACAAATACCTCCTTTTCGCTAAACACGATCCATTCTCCAAATTTGTTATTCCATGCCTTCCGGACTTTTGCTGTCCTCCGGCATATTACGGTACTCCAGAAGCATTCGGATAAAGAATTCCCGCACAAATACGGTATCCTGCTCCAGTTCCAAAGTCTGGTACAGCTGTTTCATGCGGTACAGCAATGTGTTCTTATGCAGATTCAGTTTTTCCGCCGCCTTTGCGACACTTCCTCCGTATTCGTAATACACCTGAGCTGTCTGTAATAGCTGCTCCGCCTGTTTTTTCCCGTGCTGGTCTTCCAGCCTGCGGAGCATCTGCACTGCGGTCCGCGCACCATCCTGAACGGTAAACCTTCCCATCAGATACTGCATTCTGCATGTATGCTCTTCCAGATTCTGAATCACCCCTCCTCCCTGTTTTTTCAGTACGGATACTTCTCTCATACCTGCTGAAATCTCTTCTAAGTTTCTGCATGGACTGCTGACTGCTGCATTCCAGACATCTTCTGCTTCTATCTCATGCAGCAGTTTATCCAGGCTCTTCTGCATTTCCGGTGATTCTCCGCCGCCAAGCAGGATCACATAATCCGCATTTTGGATTCCAAATACGTCGCGTCTCCTGTCCAGCACATTTTTCCAGATCAGATTCTGGATAAACTGGGGGTAATCCAGCAGATGCTTCATATTGCGCTCTGCCGCACGCTCATACAGCAAAATGATCCGAAGCGGAAATTCCAGCTGCAGATTCAGCATACCGCACAGCTTTGTGATCATCTCCTTCTGGCTTTTCCCTCCAAAAAGGAGCAGTCTCAAAAGCTGATTTCGAAGCTCTGCCTCCAGGTTTTGTTTCTGTGTCATCTGAAGCTGGGAAAAGCTCTGTGTCACATAGACACGAAGCAGATTGGCAATGCTCTGCACCTCTTCTTCGCATCCGAAGATCCCGACTACACCGATGATCTCATCATTCAGGAAGATCGGCATATTGTAGCCTTCCTTGGTTCCCGGATAACGTGGCAGATCCTCTTTTTTGATCCGGACCGGCTTTCCGGTTGCCAGAACCTCCGAAGCCCCCTGATGGAAATCACCGATCCGGTGCTTTTCCGTAGACGCAATGATGATGCCCTTCTGATCCATGATGTTAATGGTCCGCTGGCCAACCAGCAGAGAGGTAGCTTCTACAAAATCCTGTGCCAGCTTTGCGAATTCACTCATTGCGTTTTCTCCTTTTACAGGTAAATGCAGTCCCCCGCACCCAGATAACAATGTTCCAGTCCGGTTTCCTGATCCATGATCTCCTGAAGCAGTTCTCCGGAGCAATGATTAAATCCGATAAGGCTGACTCCCATCTGCTTCATCTGTTCCAATGTGGCGCGGATCCGTCCTGCATCTGCTTCTACCAGATGTGTGCCGCCAAAAACTGCCCGGATGGGTTTGTCAAAACGCTTCTGCACCGTGGTCAGAATATTTAAGATTCCCGGATGGCTGCAGCCTACGATCACAGTCTGACCCTCCGGTCCATCTAACACCATGCAGATTTCATCGGAAAAATCATCTTTCACCCACTGGCCGCCGCGGTGCCGTACAAAGCGATCCGGAATCTGCTCAAAATCATGGGTGCGCTCAAAGTTTCCGACCAGATAACATCCTGATTCCAGCTCCAGATATCCGTCACAGATCCGGTGTTCCAATCCCTGTTCCTGCATCCAGGCTTCGTTGAATCCGCAGCCAAGATAGGTAGCTTTTCTGCCGTCCCGGGCATATTTTTCCTCAAAATAGCCCGTTCCTGTATACAGTGGACAATGAAGCCCCTCCTTCACAAATTCCGGGTAACCGCCTGCATGATCATAATGGCCATGGCTTCCCACCGCATATTGTATGTTCTCCATCCCAATATTCAGCTTGCAGGCATTATCATACGCTGCCTTTCCTGCGCCAAAATCAAACAAAATCCGTGATTTTTCCGTTTCCACCAGAAATGACAAGCCATGTTCCGCTGTCAGAGATTTCTGTTCCCCACGCCTGTTGTCCATGACAGTTGTTATTTTCACCAACTCACCCCCTTATTTTTCCCGTTTCATTGTACAATTCATTATAACACACTCTGTCATTTTCATCATTGTGACAGATCACAATTTTCAGAATTATTTTTTGACGTAAAAAGAAGTCTCTCCTGTTCATGAACTGTTCATAAATTCGTTACAAACATTCCATATCCAGGAAAAACTTCTTTCACATTTTCTCGATATACTTACATCATCAAATGAAGCTGCCAAGTACAATTTGATAAATTTTTTCATAATCGCCGGCGGGCCTGGAAGGCTCACCGGCTCCTCCCTTTTATGGAGATTTTTTCTCCATCTGATATAGAAAAAACGTCATATCAGAAAACATTCCTGTTCAATTCCCATTTTCCCTTTGATCATGTGCTCGATGAGTTCTTCCATGAGTGGTTCCGTTCCCCGCATGTCTTCCAGTTTTTTCAGGGTTTCCGGTTTTATCTCATAACCACGTTGTATATAATAGTCGTATTGATCTGCGTCCATACTTAATGGGCGGACCCGGGAGCAGACATGTTCACGGATATGGCGAAAAATACGGATGCCGCCGTAGTCCAAATCCCCAGTGTGATAAAATTCCACATCAGGAAGAACTGCCAGAAGCTTTCTTAAAAACTCACATTCCAATGGAGAAAAGAAACCATGAGAAAATATGATCAGAGTTTCCTCCTCGTAAGGCATGGAAACATAGTTAGCCTTATTTTCTACAGTTATGATCTTTCTGATATTCTGACCGGCCGGAACTTCTGCATGGCGGAGCGTTTTCGTGTTGAGCACCGTTCCATAACAAAAGTCCTCCAGGGAGATTTCTTTCCCCTTCAGGATGATTTTCAGATTTCCCTTCACAGCAAGCTCCTGGGCGTATTCCTCCAGATAAACCTGAGATAAAATTTCTTTATCATTCATAGCCTCATCAACATCCGGATGATACGCAGACAGAATTGAGACAACTCTTGTTCTCAGCACATTTTCAAATACTTTGGTACTGCCCAGTACCGCAACACTGAACACTCGCTGATAAACCGGCTCCCTCAGCTTTTCCAGGGCATCCAGGCAGGTAAAAAGCTGTTCCCCGTACTTCGACAGATCTGGAGACTGCTTCCCCTTTTCCAGAGATGCCGCCTGATCCTCATAATACGCTTTCAGCCACCCGGTCTGAGCCTGTTTACTCCATTTGCAAAGCGTCTGCCTTTCTTCCTGAATCCGCTCCCATTTCGGAGTCAGGCCAGACAGTTCATAGAACTGCCCGGCCTGCTTCAGACAATAAGTAATCTTTTCGATGTCATTTCCGTATTCCAGCCATTTGATCTGAATCAGTCCGCGCTGTTCCAGCATCCGAGCTTCCTCCAGAAGTTCTGATTTTCCTGCCCGGTTAAAATCCTCCTGCTGGATTTTCAGGCTCCGGTTTCCCGACGCGTTTTCCAGCCAGTCCACGCTGCTGCTTTCGATCTTATCAAGAATCCGGCGCACCAGATAATCCTTCTCCCTTTTATTCTTCATCCTCTTCCTCTGCCAGATCCTCCTTCAGCTGCTCAAACTCCGGTTTCTCGAACTCCTGAATGGAGATATTTTTCTTATTCGGGTTTGCGAATACGAAGATCTTGTCCACGGTTTCCAGATAGTTCTGGATCTTGTCGTTGGTGGCGCTGATGAGGGCCTGAAATCCCAGTCCGCGGATCAACTTGATGCAGCTTGCCACCTTCTCCGCATCCATCTTGGAAAATGCTTCATCCAGCACCACCAGACGGATGGTCGGATTTCTCCTGAGTCCCGGCTTTAAGTCGATCTTGTAGGCCTGGGCAAAGCTTGCCAGCAGGGCCACGTAAAGCGGATTCTGTCCCTCGCCGCCGGAGTTTTTGCGGATCATCTTACTGAGGCGGATCTTCAGAACTTCGTCCTCATTCTGGATCAGCTGCTGCATATCAAAGGAAAGATAGGTCCGGTAGTCAGCGTATTTTTCCATGTTGCGTTTGGCTGTTTCCAGTTCCTCCGGGGTCGCGTGATCAGGCGGGATGAAGATGTCGATCAGCTCATTGATAAGCGGTCCATACTGGCTTTCATGCTCCATGGTAAAGAGATTCAACTGGTTGTCCAGTCCGATATCCAGATCCGATGGCTTGATCTGCAGGGCATCATCCATGAACATATCGTAAAACCGTCCATCGCTGCCCTTATTCTTTCCAATATAGAACTGATAGCGGTCCTTACCGAAATCGAGGTGGCTGATGATGCGGTTTAACTCGTCTTTGCGCTGTAATGCTTCCTTAATGGCACTGCGGATCTTGTACATGAAGTCATCCTTGAAATGCTCCACTGCTGCCTTTGCCTGCTCCCCGGCACGTTTCCGGTATTCCTCCAGGCGATCGCAGGCAAGATCATCCAGCAGCTTCTGGTATTCCTCGTTGCTCTCGGCTTCCACAGAAAAATTGCGGTGAGGATAGGTGCGCAGATAGGCATTCCGGAGTTCCCGCAGCTTCTGCATTTCCTTCTCCTGCTCTTCTTCGGCCTTTTCCTGCTTTCTCAGATATCCTCCACACTGCAGATCATAGCGGATAACCGCACCGCTCGCCTGCTTTTGCTCCAACAGTTCCTGAAACTCTGCGTCAAATTCTGGCTGCGCCACATGATTTCGTTCTTTTTCTGTCAGGATTTTTTCCAAATTCACCAGAGTCCGTTTTTCATTTTCTCCAGCCCACTCGGACCGGCTTCTCTGATCTTTCACCTGTTCCAATACCTTCTCCCGGCGCTTGCACAGTTCCACAATGGATGCCCGTTCTTCTTCCCAGGCCGCCACGTTCTGGCTCTTTAACTGTTCCAGACGCTCCCGCAGGTTTTTCTGCTCCTGCTGCTTTTCCAGATAATCTGCCTTGTCCTTTTTCCAGCCAAGGTAGATTTCCAGATCCTGGCTTAAGAATTCCAGACCAAGCACACGCTCGCCATCCTTTAACATAGTCTGCAGCGGTTCCATTTCCTCCTGCAGTTTCCGGATGGATTCTTCCAGAAGCTTCACGCGCTGACGCATACTCTTTTTGCCGATATAAGCAAACCTTGTATACAAATCTGGATTGATGTGCTGGATCCGGTAGCTGTGGTACAGCACGCAATCCTTTGTAATGCCGACGCGGTAGCTGCGCAGTTCATCCACGCTGTCACACTTGATGACCTTGCCTAGCTGGAAATTCATGTAAGCCTGGGCGTAATCGCGTCCAGCCTCCACTTCTTCTGCCAGCGCACCCTTTAAAACCGGCTGCTCATCTGCCAGAACACGCTCTGTATCCAGCACAGCAACCCGGTAATATTTTTTCGGGTCCAGTTCCTTGTAGATTTCCATCGCAGCCTTCGCGTACTTTGGCTCAACCGTCAGAAGCAGCTTGTTGTTTCCAAGATAGCCCTCAATGGCATTGCGCCATGCGTCATCCCGCACTTCCAGAAGATCTGCAAGAACCTCTACCTCCACGCTCTTTCCGGTCTTTAAGAAAAGCTGGGTCTGAAGGATATTCCGGACGGTTTCCAGTTCTTTCGGATAAGCTTTGTTTCCAGCCTTTAACTGGGCAATCTCCTCCTGAGCCTTCTTCAGTTCTTTGCTCTTTTCCCGGATCTGGCTGCGGGCATCCTGTATCTGGCTCTCCACCTCTTTCCGCATCTGAAGCAGATCTTCCTTCAGGCGTTTTAAGGCTTCCTCACTGATCACGCCCTTCTCAAAGGCCTCAATATCCCAGAGGGTGCTGTTGGATGCGATTCCTTCCTCGTTCCAGGCCGCCAGTTTTTCGGCTGTCTGCTTCCAGCGGGCCTGGCTGCTGCCCAGATGCTCTACCAGCTCGTTGACGGCCTTTAACTGGCTTTTCAGTTCCTCGTAGCCGCTGCTGGAAATCTTGCGCAGAAGCTCTTCGCTTTTCGCCGTCAGTTCCTGGATCTCTGTCTCCATGGCAGCCACATCCTGAGCCGCTTTCTCCTGGTCTGCCTCCAGTGCCTGGATCTTGTCCTGGCTTTCCTGGATTTTCCGTCGGTCCTGCAGCATATCAAACTTGCCCGCAAAATATCCGCACAGTTCTTTTTCTTTCCGGGCTGCTGCCATAGTCTCATGCTGCCCGCAGATAGCTTTCAGGCTGTCGATCTCCCGGCAGGTATCCTCAATCCGGTGTCTTAAGCGCCCATACTCCGTCACGCTCTGCTGCATGTCTTCGATATGGATATCCTGCTCCATGCAGATATATTCTTTTACAAAATCCTCCAGCTTGATATTCATGCGGAATGGGATCGCACGCTTAAACAAAAGCGGGAATTTTTCCGCATCCAGACCACCCAGATAGATATCATAAAGCTGTTTGCGAAAACGTTCATTATGGGAACCAAAATAACATTCCTCCCTGGAAAAGCTTTCCATCAGCCAGTTTTTTACCTCATTGATTGACATGGCCCGGTCTGTTTTGCGGTATTCATGATCCGGTATCGGTCCCTTATGCCAGAAAAACATACGACCGATCTCATTCGTAGCAGTCTCGACATCAAAAACAACGCCTACACACTGACTGGCTCCGGTATCTGTCTGTCGAAGTTCCAGCACGATGGTACTGGAAAAATTCTGATTTCGCAGATAAGAAAAGCTGTTATCTTCTCCGATATTGATCATGCCGCGCAGATACTCGATCAGACTTCGGTCAGAATCATCTGCCGCTGCCTTATTAAAAAAGCCACGGCCGTCTGTATTGGCATAAAGCACGATCTGCATGGCATCAATGACGGTAGATTTTCCACTTCCGGAATGCCCGGTAAAAAAATTGATCCCATCATCAAAAGAAAGGGTCCTGTGTTTAATATAATGCCAGTTGTTCAGGCATATCCTGGACAAGGCTTCAAATCTCTGATTTTCCATCTTCCTCTTCTCCTTCGCGGAATGTTTCCAACAGTTCCCGCACATCGTCCCCCATCAGGATCACATGAATGGTTGGATAAACTACCAGACGGCTGAATCCGTCCAGTTCCTCCAACACATCGAGCGGTTCCACTACCTGATACTTTTTCAGCATAGCCAGGCTTCTTCGGATTTCGGAGACAGAGGGCTGTTTTTTCAGCAAACGGTAGGTAGCAAGTTTTTCATGGATCTCACTCAAGGTGGTGACGACATTGGCCGATGTAGATACCGATGACATCTGCTCATCGTAGATCAGTTTCAGGATCAGAACATAGAGTGTAGCCAGTTTCGGGAGTTTTTCTCCCACAACCTGTTCTCCCCGGATATAGATCAGGCCAAGCTGACTGTTTTCCACAACCTCAATCCCCATAATAGAAAAGTATTTCTGAATAAATTCCAGGTGACGGTTGCAATCATAAAATGCCGGATTGGTCTGGCTGCGCTTTGCCTTACGGTCATAGGTACGTTCCAGCAAAAAGGTCTGCCGGTATAATAAACGGATACTTTCCGAAACCTGTTCCTGCTCAGCTCCGGAAAGTGCCTCAAAATAATCGATCATCCAATTTTTCCTTTCTTTTATCAATACACCTATTATACAATAAATCCATGCCTTTTTCGACGAAATACCAAGAAAAAAACAAAAGCCTGACATTTCGCCAGGCTTTCGCTGTTTACTGCTCATTTTTTTACAAATACCAGTGCCGGATACCGGTATCCGGCATGCTCTACCACAGGCACTTCCTGATCCAGAACCCGGTACGGACTGTCCTTACGCACGGAATCATCGTACGCAAGAACCAGCTTTTCAAAATCCTCCGGTGAGGAAACGGTATCTTCTGTCACGGCAAACCGTCCGTTGACCATCCGCTCCAGTACAAAGGCACGAATCTGTTTCCGACTGTAACGGTTCTTCATACGGTTCAGCTGCAGGATTTCTTCTCTTGTCAGCTCTTCCGGCTCCTCCTCCGGCATCAATTCCGCCGTAAAATCCTGGCGTGATTTATACCGTTTATACAGGGAATGATCAGAAATCACCGTAAACTGGGAAAAATTCATCCTGGAAGCCGTGTGAGCCAGTTTTTTCTCCAGATCTTCTTCCGAAGAAGCTGATAAATCATTCAGCAGCTGAATGACCAGCCCCTTCATATTATCCTGCTGATTCAGGAGATAATTAAGTCTGGTCACCGTAGCCCGGATATACCGGGTATGCTCCGTATCCATGTTGCAGATACGATGTTCAATATCATCAAAACCGCGATCGATCAGATCCAGCTGGCCGATAATGTCCTCCGGAGTCAGGTCCAACCCACGAAGCTGCTTATTCCGCACACAGACGATATCCAGCCAGGAAACATCCTGGCGCATCTGCATGAGCCAATGCTTGATATCTGTCTTATACAGGTAAAAGTTATCCGAAGTCTTTAAAATATGATATTTTTTCCGGACAATCTCCTCTACATAGCCATCCAGATGCTCCTGCAAAAGATCTCCGTAGCTTTTCTGTTCCAGAAGACTGGCAAAAAACTGATCCATGTTATGAAGCATATCCTGCAACGTTTTGTTCAATCTCCTGGTATTCACCAGCGCTGTCTTTAACAATGAAATATTGCAGCGCGGATCATTCTTGAAGGCAAACAAAATTGCATAGATATTCTGAATATAAACCTGAGTGTCATCCTCATCTTCTCCTGCCAGATGTGCAAAAGCACTGACAAAGACTGCTGCATAGTCCGGAATGACGATATTTACGCTCATATTGAGGTAATCATCCACCTTCCTGAGCCATCCGGACTTCAGCAGCCAGTTTAAAATGCGGGTAGCCAGTGGCTCCAGCATGTCCAGCTCATCCTCCAGCTCGTCCTGAACCATCACCACGCGTGTTTTCGCAAAATAATCACTCAGGGTCTGAATACAGATTTCCCTGCTTAGGAAATAGTTGCTGTATTGATATTCTTCATTAATCTGCAGCAGTGCGTCAATATAAACCTGACGGTTTTTTGAACGGAATAATCCCCAGAAGGAATCCGGAATTTCCAAAAACTGATTTTCCATAAGGTATGCTTAGATTTCGAGCAGATCGCTGAAGGCCTTCAGGGCACCATCTGTCTCATGAGCCAGTACACGCTTTGCAAGAACTTTGCCCAGCTGTACGCCTTCCTGATCGAAGCTGTTTACATTCCATAAAAAGCCCTGGAACATCACTTTATTCTCAAAATGTGCCAGAAGTGCACCAAGAGCACCCGGATTTACCTGCTCACCGATGATGATGCTGGAAGGACGGCCGCCCTCGAAGTTTTTATTGCGGTTCTCGTCTGCCTTTCCGCAGGAAAATGCCATGATCTGGGCTGCTACGTTTGCACAGAGCTTCTGCTGGCTGGTACTTCCCTGGATCACTACATCGGTCTCCATCTGGTTTTTCTTAAAGCCTACAAACTGCAGAGGAACAATATCGGTTCCCTGATGCAGAAGCTGATAGAAGGAGTGCTGGCCGTTGGTACCCGGCTCACCAAAGATCACCGGTCCGGTCACATAGCTTACCGGCTCGCCGAAGCGGTTGACAGATTTGCCGTTGGACTCCATGTCAAGCTGCTGAAGATGTGCCGGAAAACGGCTTAATGCCTGAGAATACGGAAGCACTGCAGTACACGGATAACCAAGCACATTGCGCTCGTAAACACCGATCAGGGCATCTAACATAGCAGCATTCTTTGTTGCATCTGCTTCTGCTGCCAGCTTGTCTGCCTCTGCCGCGCCATCGAGAAACTGTGCAAACACCTCCGGGCCAAATGCAAGGGAGAGTACAGCGCCTCCCACTGCGGAAGTAGAAGAATAACGTCCGCCGATGTAATCATCCATAAAGAACGCTGCCAGATAATCACTGCTCTTAGCCAATGGAGAAGTCTCACTGGTTACAGCGATCATGTGTTTGGAAGGATCGAGATCTGCCTTCTTTAACGCATCTTTCACAAAGGACTCATTGGTCAGGGTTTCAAGCGTAGTACCGGATTTGGAAACCAGAACAAAGATGGAATGTGCCACATCAATGCCATACAATACAGCTGCGGCATCATCCGGATCTACATTGCTGATGAACTTTGCCTCCATCTTGAAAGTGCCGTTCTTCTTTGCCCAGTTTTCCAATGCCAGATACATGGCTCTCGGGCCAAGGTCACTGCCGCCGATACCGATCTGAACAACCGTAGTAAACTTTTCTCCTGCGGCATTCGTGATGTCCCCATTGTGAACCTTGTTGGCGAATTCTGCGATACGCTCCTGCTGCTGCTTGTAGAAAGTACGCTTGTCCACGCCATCTGCGATAACTGCATTCCCCAGCTGACCACGGGTCATGTGATGCAGGACCAGACGTTTCTCTCCTGTATTGATAACTTCGCCACTGTAAAGAGCTTTAAATTTCTCTGCCAGCTGCGCTTCATCAGCCAGTTTCTTCAATGCGTCAAGTACAGTATCATCTACCTGCTTTGCTGCATAGTGGTAAACAAGTCCCTCTGCCATCGGCACACTGTATTTTTTAACGCGCTCTGCGCCTTTCTCTCCGGTCATTGCCTCCGCAAGATTCACACGGGCTGCCTTTTCCAGCTCCTGATAGGAAGTAAGAGTATCCAGGTTATTCCAGGTAATCATATTTTGATTCCTCCTTCAATACATTATACTGATTTTTAAGTCGATAATTTTCTGTCAATCATGATAATTATACTCTCAGATTTTCTGAATTTCAAGAGTTTTCACGGACAGGAGACACAATAACCCCTTTTTTGATCTGCTTGTTACCCGCTTCTTTCTTATCGATGAAAAATCACGCCTGTCAGAAGTTTCAGCGTTACCCCCACGGACAAAACAGAACCGCAAAACAGAAATAACCGATTGACCAGCCCTGACGCGGAACAGATTCCCAGGCTGAACCGCTTCCGGTACGGATACAGAAGCTGTTCTCCTTTGTGGTTCAGAAAATCAAGAACCAAATGGGATGCAAAAGCAATCCCAAAATATGGGACCAGTATTGGCAGAAATACGCCAACACTGCTCATAAGCAGGCCTCCTGCCAAAAAGGAATGGAAAAAGGAACGGTGCGGCGTCTTCTTTCCGTAGGCACAGATTGCCAGAAAGGCGGCACAGGCCAGCACAATGCGGCTGACCGAGCTGTTGCTCATCAGCCGCTGATACAGGCCCAGATGCCAGTGTGCTTCTACCACCACGATACCGATCACTATCGTTTCCAGCACAAATATAATCTGATCCGCTCTGCGGCTGCTCTCCGAAGTTCCGCAATCTATATCACTGATCACAGAGCCTACAGCCGCTGTCCCGGCACCAAGGATCAGCTCCGGTAATGTATGGGGCTGAAGCAGCAGCAGCGAGGCTGCCACACCAACCGCCATGTGTGTTTTTCCAAGCATATCTTTTCTCTATATTCTCCTTCTATATCTCATTCTGTCTTCTGTTATATGCGAACCACTTTTTATATTTGTCAATGAACTCGATTTCAAGATATCACATTTAAGTCTAAACGTTTCCAAGCCTACATTGAGATTTTTCGTAGACTTCTCGTAGACTTTTGCCATTTTATAGACGACTTTTTTAATTCCTGGATATAGTTGAAATCAAAAAGAGACTTCCAGAGTAATCTCTAAAAGTCCCTTTTCGCTTGATTTTAAGCCATTTTTAATTAGAACTTGCCAGCAGTAGCTGCTTCCTCAACAGCTACAGCTACAGCTACAGTCATACCAACCATCGGGTTGTTACCTGCACCGATCAGACCCATCATCTCTACGTGAGCCGGAACGGAAGAAGAACCTGCGAACTGTGCATCGGAATGCATACGGCCAAGGGTATCGGTCATACCATAGGAAGCCGGGCCTGCTGCCATGTTATCCGGATGCAGGGTACGTCCGGTACCGCCGCCAGAAGCTACGGAGAAGTACTTCTTGCCTGCTTCCAGTCTCTCCTTCTTGTAGGTACCTGCTACCGGATGCTGGAAACGGGTCGGGTTGGTAGAGTTACCGGTGATGGAAACGTCTACGTTCTCTTTCCACATGATTGCAACACCTTCCGGAACGCTGTTTGCGCCGTAGCAGTTAACCTTTGCGCGAAGACCCTCAGAGTAGGATTTGCGGAATACTTCCTTAACCTCGTTGGTGTATGGATTGTATTCAGTCTCGATGTAGGTGAAGCCATTGATACGTGCGATGATCTGAGCAGCGTCTTTTCCAAGACCGTTTAAGATAACGCGCAGCGGTTTCTGACGAACTTTGTTTGCTTTCTCAGCGATACCGATTGCGCCCTCTGCTGCTGCGAAGGACTCGTGGCCAGCCAGGAATGCGAAGCACTCGGTCTCCTCTTCCAGAAGCATCTTGCCAAGGTTACCATGGCCAAGACCTACCTTACGGGTATCTGCAACAGAACCCGGGATACAGAATGCCTGCAGGCCCTCGCCGATTGCTGCTGCTGCCTCAGCTGCTTTTCTGCAGCCTTTCTTGATTGCGATTGCTGCGCCTACGGTGTAAGCCCATTTAGCGTTCTCAAAGCAGATCGGCTGAATACCCTCAACCATCTTGTATACATCAAGACCTGCGTCTTTGGTGATCTTCTCTGCCTCTTCAATGGAAGCAATGCCATAGCTGTTTAATGCTTCATTGATCTGTTTGATACGTCTCTCATATGATTCAAATAATGCCATGATTATAGTCCTCCTTCTTTACGCCTGTCTCGGGTCGATGATCTTAACTGCATCAGCAACACGGCCGTACTGACCTTTTGCCTTTTCCCAAGCGGTGTTCGGGTCATCACCCTTCTTGATGAAGTCAGTCATCTTGCCAAGGCTTACGAACTGATAACCAATGATCTGATCGTCTGCGTCCAGAGCGATACCGGTTACATAGCCCTCAGCCATCTCCAGGTAACGAGGACCTTTCTTTAAGGTTCCGTACATGGTACCAACCTGGGAACGAAGACCTTTACCAAGATCCTCCAGGCCGGCACCGATCGGCAGTCCATCCTCAGAGAATGCGCTCTGAGTTCTGCCATATGCGATCTGTAAGAACAGTTCTCTCATTGCGGTGTTAATTGCGTCACATACCAGGTCGGTGTTCAGAGCCTCCAGAACGGTTAAGCCCGGAAGAATCTCTGCTGCCATTGCTGCGGAGTGAGTCATGCCGGAGCAGCCGATGGTCTCAACCAGAGCCTCCTGGATGATACCCTCTTTTACGTTCAGGGTAAGCTTGCAGGCACCCTGCTGCGGAGCACACCAGCCCACACCATGGGTCAAACCGGAAATGTCGGAAACCTGCTTGGACTGTACCCATTTTGCTTCTTCCGGAATCGGAGCAGCGCCATGATGAACGCCCTGTGCAACTGTGCACATCTCTTCTACTTCATGTGAATAAATCATGTTAAAACTCCTTTCAACTATGTAATGTCCTGAAAGTACGTGCTGCACGATGTTTCCGCAATTTTTTCAGCCCTGTACCCGGCAAATGAAAGATTGTCAAAAACATCACACCATACTTGAATACATTTTCTCACAAAAGTGACAAATAGTCCATAGTTTTTTTGTAGAAATTTAAGAGCAGATACCTCAAATATATGTGGCACCTGCTTTTTTTTTCCATTATTTTATGTTTGATTATTTATTGCTTAAGTACTCGTGGATACCCTTTGCACCGTGCTTTCCTGCTTCCATAGCCAGGATTACGGTTGCAGCACCGGTTACGGCATCACCGCCTGCGAACACTCCGGCACGAGAGGTCTGTCCGTTCTCCGGCTCCGCAACGATACATTTACGCTTATTGATCTCAAGTCCCTCCGTAGTAGAGGAAATAAGCGGGTTCGGAGAGGTACCGAGTGACATGATGACGGTATCTACATCCATCACATACTCGGAGCCTGCAATCTCTACCGGACGGCGTCTTCCGGATGCATCCGGCTCGCCAAGCTCCATCTTCACAACCTTGATGCCCTTTACCCAGTCATTCTCATCGGTCAGGATCTCTACCGGGTTGGTCAGAAGGTCAAAGATCACACCCTCTTCCTTTGCATGGTGAACTTCCTCCACACGGGCCGGAAGCTCTGCCTCACTACGACGGTACACGATATGTACCTCAGCGCCAAGGCGAAGTGCTGTTCTTGCAGCATCCATGGCTACGTTGCCGCCACCGACTACAGCAACCTTCTTGCCTGCTACGATCGGGGTATCATAGTCCTCGCGGAAGGCTTTCATCAGGTTGTTTCTGGTTAAGTACTCATTTGCTGAGAACACGCCGTTTGCATTCTCACCCGGAATACCCATGAATTTCGGAAGGCCTGCTCCGGAACCGATGAAGACAGCCTCAAAGCCCTCTTCGTCCATCAGCTCATCAATGGTAACGGATTTGCCGATGATAACGTCTGTCTCGATCTTAACACCTAATTTCTTTACGTTCTCGATTTCAGAACGGACAACGGTCTCTTTCGGGAGACGGAATTCCGGAATACCGTAGGTTAATACTCCGCCCGGCTCATGAAGTGCCTCGAAAATGGTAACATCGTAGCCCAGCTTTGCCAGATCGCCTGCGCAGGTCAGACCTGCAGGGCCGGAACCGACAACAGCAACCTTCTTTCCGTTTTTCTCCTCCGCTGCCTTCGGAACGAAACCGTTTTCTCTGGACCAGTCAGCCACGAAACGCTCCAGCTTACCGATGGAGATTGGCTCACCCTTGATGCCGCGGATGCATTTGCCCTCACACTGGCTCTCCTGCGGGCACACACGGCCGCAGACTGCCGGAAGTGCGGAAGACTCAGCAATGACATTGGCTGCAGCCTCAAAGTTTCCGGCCTCGACTTCTTTGATGAAGCCAGGAATATTGATGGAAACCGGGCAGCCGCCCATACATTTTGCGTTGTTCTTACATTTTAAGCATCTGGAAGCCTCTTCCATAGCCTCTTCTTTATTGTATCCATAGCACACTTCCTCAAAGTTGGTAGCGCGCACCTTTGCGTCCTGCTCTCTGACAGGAGTCTTCTTTAATACGTCCATTCTTAATTATCCTCCGATCACAGACAGCTTCCCGCTGTCTTGCCTAATGAATCCAAATGAGTGAACCTGCAGCCCGGATTAACCGTTGCACTGGCCGCAGCCGCCGTGATGGGTATCACCCTCGACAGCCTTTAACATGGCTCTGCCTTCTTCGGTCTTGTACATCTGCTGACGCTTCATAGCCTCGTCAAAGTTTACGAGATGGCCGTCAAACTCCGGTCCGTCCACGCATGCGAACTTCACTTCGTCACCAACGGTTAAACGGCATGCTCCACACATACCGGTTCCGTCTACCATGATCGGGTTCATGCTGACGATAGTTGGGATATTCAGTTCTTTGGTCAGTTTGCATACAAATTTCATCATGATCATCGGTCCGATGGCTACGCACACATCGTACTGCTTGCCCTGGTTCTCTACCAGGTCCTTGATCACCTCGGTTACCATGCCCTTGCGCACATAGGAACCGTCATCGGTGGTAATGTAAAGATTTCCGGCCTGCTCCTTCATCATGTCTTCCAGGATCAGCAGTTCTTTATTCTTGGCACCAACGATAACATCAACATCGATACCATGCTGCTTCATCCACTTAACCTGCGGATAAACCGGTGCGGTACCAACGCCGCCTGCTACAAATAAGTACTTGCGGCCCTTTACTTCCTCGATATCTTCCTTGACAAACTCGGACGGCTGACCAAGCGGTCCCACAAAGTCCTGGAATGCGTCGCCTGCCTGTAACTCAGACATCTTTAAGGTAGATGCGCCTACGATCTGGAATACGATGGTTACGGTACCCTTCTCACGGTCGAAATCGCAGATGGTAAGCGGGATACGCTCACCCTTCTCATCCATCTTCACAATGACAAATTCACCCGGCTGGCAGGATCTTGCCACTCTCGGAGCTTCTACATCCATCAGGAAAATCTTCTCCGCAAGCTTTTCCGCTTTTAAAATCTTATACATTTCCTTCCTCCTGTTTTGCGTTCTGCAAATTGTGCATGCCATCTATAGCAGCAAAAAACTTTTTAGATATGCTAAAACTATTTTAGCACTTCCCGGTTCAAATGGCAACACTTATTGTTAATAACATAACATATATTATACAGCTTTATTTCTTTTTGTACAGCCGATATTCGTAACAAAGGTCAAAATATGTCTGCTCATCGCTTTCCAGAACCATTTCCCAGGCCGCATCCTGGTCCAGATTCGGAAAATGTGTATCTGCCGCATAGGCGAAATCGATCCAGGTGATCTGTGCCTCATCACAGTACGGGAGAAACTGCCGGTATACGCTTTCCCCGCCGATGATATAGACATCATCCGTATGATAAGCACGGAGCAGTTCCATCACTTCTTCCACGCTGCCGCATACAGAAGCTCCTTTGACCCTGTAATCCGGGTCGGTCGTAAGTACAATATTCGTCCGCCCGTACAGAGGCTGTGCTCCCGGCAGACTCTCCAGCGTTTTTCTTCCCATGACAATAACCTTGCCCATGGTTTCGTCCCGGAACATTTTCTGATCCTGGGGAATGGACACCAGAAGCTGGCCTTTATTTCCGATGGCCCAGTTTTTATCTACTGCCGCAATCAGTTTCACGCTATTTTACGCCTCCTCTTCCTCAGCCAGGATCAGTTCCTTTGCGTAAGGCAGGGTTTTGATCCAGTCGCAGAAGGTATGCCATTCATCCAGCTTATGATTCTTTCTGGAAAAATAGATATTGATCAGGGTTTCGTAATTTAAGGTGCAGGTGCGCATCTGGTTGTAGCTGGAGGGCAGAAGCTGGATCATGTCATACCAGTATGCCTTGTCCTTGGTCTCCACATATTTCAAGCGGATCTTTTCCAGCTGATCCACAATGGTCTGCATATAGGCCTCGCTCTCCGGTGTCAGATGGTCATGGCTGAAATCATCTAACTCAAAGGGTTTGCTGTGGATCTTATGCATGGTGCTGGTGGAGTTTGCCACCGTTGCCACCTTGTAGGTATCATATTCCTTCCACCAGTACATGGGCGCAGTGATATCCACCGATACAAAGACCTGGCGGATATATTTGCGGTGGTCACTTCCGGCACGGCGCAGGCGCTTGGCCAGTCCCAGATCATTTGGTCCCAGCACGTAATTGCCGTCCTCATCATAAAAGCTGTCCATCCGGTTCCAGCTGTTCATAGGATTGCGTGCCCCGCGCATGGCATTTTCCAGATTCATGACGCTGGTACGTTCTAATTTAATCATGTTGTATTCCTTCCTTATGGGATGTCAAAACAATGGCTGCAGCCTGTATATGCTTTTATAATCCGCAGTCAATCGTTCTGATTATAGCAAAGCTGGGATTTCTCGTCAACATCCGCCAGCTCCCGGCTGCTCCCGGCAACAAAGCGGGCCACGTCCTCCGGATGCGCCAGCAGTACCTTTCTTCCTCCCACATCCCCACTCAGTGCAAGCAGTTCTTTCCGGTATTCCGGTGCAAAGATGACCGGATTTCCATCCATGCCTTCCCAGGATGCACAGACCATTCCCCTTGTATTTTTGCGGAATGCTGTCACAAGTCCGCGAATGGTTTCGCGGGTCAGCCACGGCTGGTCACTGACTGAAAAACAGACCGCGTAATGCTCCGGGATCTGTTCCAGGGCGAGGTGAACAGAATGGGAGATTCCCAGGGCACTTTGATTGTTCTTTACCGTCTCAAATCCCTCTCTCCCAAGATCCTCCAGAATCTCATCATACTGGCTCACCACAATCTTTTTCGCAAAAAAATCCTCCGGCATAGCATTTACCTCATCTGCCACATGGCGGTACATCGGCCGGCCATCCACCTCCGCCAGCAGCTTGTTTCCGCCGAAACGGCGGCTGTCCCCGGCTGCCAGAAGCACCATGGCAACCGGCATATGGTCATGAGGACGGAAGCGGTAATTCAAAACAGCCTCCAGCACGCCTCCACCGATGGAGGATGCCTTGTCGGAAACGGTAAAGCAGTGTGCCACATCACAGCGTGGATCCACATCACCGGATTTCATGCCGGCTGTCACTTCCACACCATCCTGCAAAAGTCCCCGCACAACACCATCAATCTGCGCCAGCACCGGAGTTTGGTCCACATAGCCCACCACATCATTCTTTTTCACTACTGCACCAATTTCTACTGCTCCTTTAAAAACACCGGCTGCCGGAGCCTTAATGAGACGTTCCAGTCCATACCCGCCGATCAGTCCCGGAATCCCGGTATTTGGAATGGCGCTTCCCTTCCAGATACACCGGCCCAGATAATGGCCACGTTTCGTCTCTACAACGCAGTGACAGTCTTCCCCGGCAGTAAATCCTGGTCCAACACCAACCACAAAGGGAGCATCTGTGATCTTTGTTCCAAGATTGCGTTTTGCCAGAATGGCGTCAACCACCACATCCGGATGAAATTCATGGATACATCGTGCTGTTTCATCCACCATAACAGCTATATTGCCATTTTGGATCTCTTGCTCTGCCACTTTTACAGAATCACACAGCACACCGGTCACATCCTCCACCTGCATGCGCCCCTGATAAACTGCCGGAGAAAATGCCACAGTACGCCGCACAGTAGTCGGCACCGCAATATCCGTCATCAGGATCCGGAATCCCGCCCGGTGCAGGCGCAGCGCAATGCCGCTGGCCAGATCTCCGGAGCCTTTGATCAGAACCCGGCCCATACCGTCCGTTATTCCGGTAAGTCTCTGTTTTGATTCTGTGTTTGTCATCACCGTGTCAGTTGTTTCTGTATCAATCATGGTATTTCTTCTCCTTTTCCTGGTTGTTCTGGCACATCCCGACTGCAGATTTCCCGGCAGCATAAAGGCAATTTTTTCTGAAAGCTTCTGCTCCGTTTTTGTGTCTGCCTGGTTCAGCAGAATGCGGTAATAGCGGCCATCCACGCCTTTTCGGCTTCCACGCTCATCCATCAGAAGGAGCGTCATATCCTCTGCGCCTATGACATCCTGTGCCTCCTTATGAAGCCAGCCGCCATGGGACGCGAACCGGAAGCAGCTGTCGCCGAACTGCTTTCCACCGGCTGTCAGCCCCACACAGGCTATGATCAGCCCGGTCTGCGGAATCAAAACCGGTTCCGTATCTGATGGAACTTTTAACGGCAAACGCTTGGCTCCGTCTGCCTCAATAAGGATCACATCAAACTGTGAGAGCAGCCGCTTCATCACACGCTCCTCTCCGAGGTCCTCCGGCATGGCAAGCTTCCACGCATTGTCCGGATCCTCCACCTGTTTTCCTGCTGCCAGAATGAAACCGCCCGGATTCCGGAGCGCACCGGCATAACTCGCCGCATCCAGATCTGCAAGCTTCGGTATCACTTCAGTCCTGTACTGCTCCGGCTTCGCAATGTGCGTGCTGGTAGTGATCAGGATCCGGGCGCCTTTTGCGGCAAGCTCTTCTGCCAGATCATACATCGTGCTGGTCTTTCCTCCCGCACCTACTATGGAAATGACTCGTGGCAGAGTCCTCCAGTCTGCGAACCCCAGTGCTGCCAGAATGCTGTCCGTCTCTTCAAAATTCTGTTTTTCCGGATCCCAGCGTTCTGCTTTCACCGAAGCAACAATTAGTTTCTGCTCCATCCTTGTTCTTTCCCCCTCATCGTGCTATAATTTCTCCATGAAATTATTATACCATGTTCGCTCTCTCCCGGATAGGACATATGACCGGATTCTCTTTTCCTGCGGTCTTTTCCTACTTCTGACAGAGTGTTATAAACAATGCTTTTTATATTTTATCATCGACAAGTGCCATTACGACTGGTGGTTTTTTCCATTTCAGCTGTGCAGTCTCCCCATGTATCTTTGCCTGCTTCTTCCATTTCTGAAGCATAAAAGTATGAAGACTGCTGTCTGCACCTTTTTGCAGGATTTTAACCTGCTTGGCGGGTTGGCTGCGCTCATCGTATCAGAAGGCTTTCGCGGCATCCACTGGACACTGACCCTGCACGGGTATATCTGGCATCTGCTCCTGGTCTTCATAGGACTGTTTGTTTTTGCAGGCAGACGTTCCGATTTATGCCTGAGGGGGTATCTGCAGACACTCCCTCTGTTCCTGGCCAGCTGTTCCATTGCTTTTTTCATCAACATCCTTGCACCGGGACATGGACAAGCCGATATGTTCTACATTTCACCCTATTACCCCAGTACCCAGCCGGTTTTCCATGAGATTGCGATGGCTGCCGGCATTATCCCTGCCAATCTGTTATATCTCTTTACCATCTGCCTGGGTGCAGCACTTGTGCACTTCCTTTTCTATCTGCTGGAAAAGCATTTCACCGCAGATGCGAAAAGCTGAAACACATATGCAATTTCCCATAATACAGAAAAAAGGTCTCATGCCGGCAAGCACGAGGCCTTTTCTCTTTTCTCGTCTTTTAGATTTCATCCTGCGATTTTCGCCGCGCTGCCATCCGCCTGCGAATCACGATATAACAGATAATGTGAGCCGTGAAGGTAATGATCCAGCTGACCGGATAAGAAAGATAAAGCGTGGTCACTGTCCGGTGCATTGCAAATACAGAAAAAATCCATACCACACGGAACAGGCAGGCGCCGGTCAGCGATACCAGCATCGGAACAACAGAATGGCCAAGCCCCCGCAGACCGCCTACCATAGTGTCCATAATTCCGCACAGAAAATAGCTTCCGTTTATGATCCGCATACGCATCATGCCATAGGAAATCACTTCCGGATCAGAGGAGTAGATCTGCAGCAGCTTCGGTCCGAGCAAAACAGCTCCGCCGCCCATCACAACACCTACCAGAACGACCAGCCCCAGGCAGTCCAGAAGGATCTTTGTGACGCGGTCCATCTTGCCTGCTCCATAGTTCTGGCTGGTAAAGCTTAAGGTTGTCTGGTAAACTGCGTTCATTGCATTGTATACAAAACCCTCCACATTCGCCGAAGCCGTACTTCCTGCCATGGCAATGGATCCAAAGGAATTGATGGAGGACTGGATCAGCACATTGGATACAGAAAAGATTGCTCCCTGGAATCCGGCAGGCAGTCCGATCTTCATGATCTGCTTTACCTTAGACTCTGTAATCCTCATCTTTTCCCGGCACAGGCGGTATGCGGAATCTGAACGTGCCAGACATTGCACGATCAGTACTGCGGAAATGCACTCGGATACCACGGTTGCGGTTGCAACACCGGCCACTCCCATAGAAAAAACAATCACAAAAACAAGGTTTAGCACCACGTTGACTGCACCCGCAAACAGCAGGAAATACAGTGGTCTTCTGGTATCGCCCACAGCTCGCAGGATTGCTGCCCCAAAATTGTATGTGAGGGTTGCCGGCATACCGATAAAGTAAATCTTCAGATACAGCGCCGCTAGCGGCAGTACATCATCCGGCGTTCCCATCAGGCCCAGCATCGGACCGGAAAAGAAGACTCCCACAAAAATCAGAAGAAAGCCACCGGCCAGAGCAATCATCATGGCTGTATGCACGGTTTCTTCCAGATCCTTGAGTTTTTTTGCACCGGAATACTGAGCCACCAGTACATTGGCACCGATGGAAAGTCCAACGAACACATTGATCATCAGGTTGATCAGTGCTGTCGTGGAACCAACCGCAGCAAGAGATTCCCTGCCGGCGAAATGTCCCACTACAATAATGTCTGCCGCGTTAAATAACAGCTGCAGGATACCGGATAAGATCAGCGGAACCGCAAACGCCACAATCTTCGGAAAAAGCGGTCCGCTGCACATATCCATTTCATAGGTTTTCCCTGTTTTCTTTGCTAACTGTTCCATGTCACCCTTCCCCTCAAACACAAACATCTACAAAAAACGGTAAATCAAAAGTGCAATGGCTACACCAATGATGCTGGCCATGGTAATGCGGATGGTCAACCCAAAGGTAATGACCAGCACGCCAAGATTTAATACCAGCGGAGTGTCTAATCCAAAAGACTGTCCGAAATTCAGCCAGGACAGCAGGCTGATGCTCTTGGTTGCCTCTCCCAGAAAGCCGCCGAGCACGATTCCTGCTAGCAGCAGTAAAAGCAGAATCCAGAAATTCTTATTTCTCATTGTTTGTTTCCTCCCCGTTGCCTTACATCTGTTTGCGTACGATCATATATTCATCACCCAGGCGGTAATAGGGACAGTCATAAAAACGATCCTCCATAAAGCGCGCCATCTCATCCTCATCCAGGTTCACTTCGCACACATAGCACTCATAATCCTCATCATACTCGTAATACAGACAGCTTTCACAGCTTCCCTGCTGCTTTTTCTTTTTCATGGATACATTCCTTTCAGGTAAATGTTTTCTCAAGACCATTCCCTGCTTTACACGGTCTACTTTTCCGGCGCCGATGTTCTGGGCGGTAAAGCTTGAAATTCCGTTGCCAAGCGTAGTGAAGCTGGTAATGGTAAAGGTATTCAGTTTAATCGCCGCTGAGTAACCGGCAATCACAGAGGAACCAAAGGAGTTGATCAGTCCCTGCACAAAAATATTGCCGATGGAAACAAAGCTCTGCTGCAAAATACTCGGAATCGCAATGCGGGCGATCCGCTTTAACATATCTGCGGAAAAGTACTCTGCTTTCTTATCTGTCTTAATCTGCCTCAGGCGTTTCACCATGGTAATAAGTGCCAGCACACAGGCGATGCCCTGGGCAATAAAGGTTGCCCACGCCGGCTACCCCCCAGTGCAGGCCTGCCACAAACCAGTAATCCAAAAAAATGTTGCCCAGAGAAGAACCGATCAGGAAATACAGCGGCGTTTTCGAATCGCCCAGCGATGTAAAAATACCGGTTGCTACATTATATAAAAACAGAAATGCAAAGCCTCCGATATAGATCCGCAGATAATATATTATCCTCACATTCCTTAAAATCTGAAGCGGCACTGCCTGAAAAACGACGTTTGCGAGCACCGCGCCTTTAGAATGCTACCACTTTTTGGAGAATTATGCAATCCGGTTTTTCTGTTTTCACGCCGGATCAGCATTGGATAGCCTTCTGCATGGTCATGGAATAGATCCATTTTTCCCGGACATTTTTTCGGGTCAGCTGGGTCAGCGCCCTGGCATAATAGTCCAGCTGTTTCTGATAATGATCCAAAAGGATTCGGCTGCTCCGGATCCGGTCTGTCTTGTAATCCACCAGGATCAGCTCTCCATCTTCCTCAAAATACGCATCAATGATACCCTGTATCACCACCAGCTCGTCGCTGTCCACCGGCCCGATCTCCCGCGCCGGGATACCCATGACAAATTGCTGTTCTTTATGAAGTTTTCCTGATGCCTGGGCCTTAGCCATGCGTCGTCCTGTCTCTGAGCAGAGGAAGGTCCAGAGCACAGTGCTGTCTACCATCTGCAGACTCTCTGACGTATACTGCTTTTCTTCCACAAACCGCGTCAGCCAGGCATCCACATCTTCCAGACTCCGGATCCTGTCAAAGGGAAGAAGTTCCAGCGCACGGTGATACGCACTGCCGCGGGCAGCTCCGGTCCCGGAATCCACAGATGCGTCCGATGCTTTTTTCACAGGCTCAAACGGTACCTCCGACTCATCATCGGCGGGCTGGCCCATTTTTTTCACTTCTGATACCGACATCTTACTGTGCAAGGTTACATCTGCCATGTAGGGATAGATAAATTCCAGGTGTTCTTTCAGCTGCATTCCAAAGTCTCTGTCGTACTCCCGTTTCGTATCAAGCTCCAGAAGCACATCCTTTGCATTCCTTTTCAGTACCTGACGCTGCAGCTCACTGCCAATAAATTCCATGACCGGAATTTCCCTCACCAGAATTCCCAGTCCGTTTCCGGTTTTGCCGGTACACATAAGGATCCAGTCCAGAAAGGAGGCCGCACCGGAAAGAATGGTATAGGGAATCTGTCCATTCGCAAGCGGAATCTGGCTGTACTTTTCCAGAGTCTTCCCGAGGCTTCGGTCTGTTCCGGTCATGATCAGCTTTTCCTTTGCCCTTGTCATGGCAACATAAAGCACACGTAATTCCTCTCCGAGACTGTCCAGCTCCATCTTCCGTCGCAGTACGTTTTTCTTGATCGTAGAAGTTTTCACCCGATGCTCTGCATCCAGATAATCGGCGGCAATGCCAAGTTCCGGATCGATCAGGACTTTTCCGTATACATCCTGCCTGTTGAACTTCTTTCCCATTCCTGCCAGAAAAACAACAGGGAATTCCAGTCCTTTGCTCTTATGGATACTCATGATCCGCACGGTGTTATCTTCCTCTCCCACTGTGGACGCTTCGCCGAAATCGGAGTTATATTTCTTCAGATTTTCGATATAGCGGATAAAATGGAACAGCCCCTTGTAGCTGGTTTTCTCATATTCCGACGCTTTCTCCACCAGCATATCCAGGTTCGCCCGTCTGGTCTCTCCTGCAGGCATCACCGAAACATAATCATAATAGCCTGTTTCCTCGTACAGCCGGTAAATCAGCTCATGGATCGGCAGATAGGAAGCAAGCAGACGGAACTGCTCCAGCTTTTCAAAAAAACCATTCAGGCGTTCCCAGCGCACAGCAGCTGCGTAGATACCGCGGTCCTGCCCCTTATCCGCGCAGCTTCGGTAATCTGCCATCATCGTTGCCAGTTCCCGGTCACTCATGCCAACCACCGGTGATTTTAAGACCGCTGCCAGAGGAATATCCTGCATGGGATTGTCGATCACTGCCAGCATACTTAACACGGTCTCCACTTCCAGCGTATTGAAATAGCCCATACGGGACTCCGCATACGCCGGTATTCCTTCATTTAAAAGAATCTGCAAAAGCGTCTCCGTCCAGCCCGCAGTACTGCGCAGGAGAATCACCATATCGCGAAACTGGGCCGTTCGATAGCCTCCGCCCTCCCCTGCTTTTTTATCCCATACCAGAAAGCCCTGCTCCGGATCTGTCATCTCCCTGATCTTTGCAGCGATCAATTTCGCCTCCAGTTCCTTTGCGGTGTAATCTGCCGTTTCCTCATCCAGTCCTGCCAGAGCCTCATCTCCGGTGTCGACCATAAGAAGCTCTGACAGGCCGCCCACTCGTTCCGGCTCCGCTGCCTCTGCAAAGACCGCGCCGGGATGCAGGGCCGCATCCTCCGTATAGCGGATATTTCCGAGATTTTCCGTCATGATCCGGTAAAAGATATCATTGATCCCGGTCAGCACCGTATCCCGGCTTCGGAAGTTCTGATGAAGCTCGATTTTGAGATCCGGGCCGTTTTCCTCCGGTTCAGACGGATAGGCATGGTATTTTTCCAGAAACAGTTCCGGTCTTGCCAGGCGGAAGCGGTAAATGCTCTGTTTTACATCCCCCACCATAAACACATTGTGCTGGCCGAAACGCTCACGGGAAACTGCCTTCAACAGCTCCTCCTGTACCAGGTTACTGTCCTGATACTCATCCACCAGCACTTCCCGGTACTGCATGCTCAGTTCATCAGCCGCGTCCGTATAGATGTGTGTTCCATCCTCCCGGACCTGGATCAGAACCTTCAATGCCTCATGCTCCAGATCGTTAAAGTCTACAAGATTTTTATCCCGCTTCTTTGCCTGAAACCGCTCTGCAAACTGTTCTGCCAGATCTAACAGCACTCCCGTTGCTTCCCTGGTTCCCTCCAGATCGGCAAACATGTTCTCCAGAGTGTCAAACGCATACAGCTCTTTCATTTTTTTGATGGCAGTCTTCACCCGGTCGCGGCATCCGGTCACATAGGCCTTTTTCTCCGGATCAACTTCCCTGCTCCGCACTGCAGCAAGCCTCCCAAATCCGGCTTCGGTAAGAAGTCCGTGAAAGGCAGTGAAATCTTCCGCCTCCGAAAGTCTCTTTAACAGAAACACATCTTCCAGAAATGCCGGCTCATAGGCACAGAGAAATTCATCATCCCGGCAGATATCACTGGCATCCTCCATCTGAATCCTCAGTTCTGCCGCCTGGCGTTTTAAATCCTGAAGCAGAAACTCCATCCACGGGCCCGACTGCTCATCTGCCAGTTCCTTCCGACAGTCTGCGATCCACTGCTCTGGATAGGGATTGCTCTGGGAAAAATGGTAAACCTGCATGATGTAATCTTCAATTCCGGCATCCGTCTTTCCCTGGGCAAAGGTCTCAACAAACTGTTCAAAACGGCTGCCGCCAGAAGCGTAAGCATCCTCCAGAAGCTCAGCCATAACATCGGCCCGCATAAGAAGCAGTTCACCCTCATCACCGATGCGGAATGCCGGATCCAGGTCCAGCAAATGAAAGTGCTCTCTGATCACATTCAGGCAAAAACTGTCGATCGTGGTGATCTGGGCATGATGGACCAGTGTCGCCTGCATCTGAAGATGGCCATTCTTCGGATCCTCCCTTAATCTCTGCTCTATGGCCGCCGCGATCCGCTCCCGCATCTCTGCTGCCGCCGCATTGGTGAAAGTCATAACCAGAAGTTCATCGATTCCGGCCGGGTTTTCTCCCTCTGTCACCATACGGATGATGCGCTCTACCAAAACCGCTGTTTTTCCGCTTCCTGCCGCCGCACTGACAAGCAGATTTTTTCCGCGGCTTTCAATGACCCGGCTCTGCTCCCTGGTCCAGTTTACTGCTGCTCTCTGCATATTTCCTCCCAGATTTCCTCTGTTTTCCGGTTTTTCCACCGGTTGAATTCATAGCCGGATGTTTTCCGGTCAAACCCGCAAACTGCATGATATGGACAATAATCGCAGGCGGTGCGCTGGCCGTTTTTGTATGGTGCCACACCAATCTCACCATCCAGGATTTCCTGTCCTGCTTCCTTTAATTTCCGGTGCACAAACTGGCTTAACCGCGCAAAGCGTTCCCGGTTTGCCACCGAAGAACGTCCTGCCTGTACCTCACCGTCTTTTAAGACTACCGGGATCACATCTGATTCCTTCTCAATCGTCCGGTCCAGATGACGGACCACTTCCAGCTCGCTGTTTACCAGGCCGTTCATGCGAAGCTTCTTCAAAATCTCCGCATCGATCTTCTCCGGATCAGGCTGGCCCTTTTTCTCTGCCAGCGGATCCGCAATGTTGTAATACAGAATGCCTGCCGGAACGATTTCTTTATCCGGATAATGATGCTGTGCCATCTCTGTCACTGCATCCATATAAACCACCAGCTGGAGCTGCAGGCCATAGTAAAGTGCCAGCAGATCAAATGAAGTGCTTCCGGATTTATAATCAATGATCTTGACATAGACCTTTCCGCCATCCTCACAGACATCCATACGGTCAATCCTTCCGCGCAGATGCAGAGCCTCGCTCTCTGAAAGAGCAATCTTCATGGCACTTAGGTTATCTGCCGCAGAGAAGGATACCTCAAATCCGGTCGGAATAAAGTCACCTTTTTTGATCTGCTGCTGCAGCGCCCACACCGTCCGTTTTGTGATCTGCCCCACCCGCTGGGCCAGATAGCGATTTCTTGCCGAACTTCCAAGAATGGTATTTCCATAATTTTCTGTCACGGCAGCCACACATTCCTCCACCAGCATATCTCTGGTTTCATTCGTCATGGTATGCCAGTCATACTGTTTTTCCTTCACCCTGCGAAAACACAGATCAATGGACTCATGAAACAACGTTCCAATATCGGAAGAAGCCAATTCAAATCGTTTCCGTTCCAACAGCTCCAGACCATACCTGAGAAAATGACTGTAGGCACAGGCAGCATACTGCTCCAGCCGGGTCACGCTGCCGCTTAGGATTTCCCCGTACAGAGCCTTTGCTACCGCATGGGAAATGCCCTGCTGCTCGTAAACGAAAAAAGCTGCATCCATGAAACGGCGCAGAGTCTTCTGATTGTCTTTTGAGGACGCAAACCAGCGGTATAATTCCAGAAACTGCGCTTTTTCCTCATCCTGCTCCAGTTGTCCGTCCCGGTATTGTCCCAGTTTCGTGGACAGTCTCTGCTTCGCCTCTGCCACAGAGTAAATCTCAGAATCCATCTGCGTCTCCTGATCCGTCAGAACCGCATCCGGGAACATGGCCCGCAGCTCCCCAATGAGAAAGGATGGACGACGACTCTTTCCGTCTGCGCCGGTACGACACCAGGACAAAATGAGCTGCTTCGATGGCTTGGTCATCATCAGATACAGATAAAACCGCTGCTGGAAGCTTTCTTCCCTCGCGGTGGGGGCCAGTTCCAGATGATGCTCTCCCAGGAAATCCCTGTCACGGTCTGAAAGCAGGCTTCCCCGCTCTTTTCTTGCCGGTACGATTCCATCGTTGACGCCGGCAAAAAAGAGCACCCGGATATGAGCCAGACGTGTTCTGGTAATGTCCCCCACCACAACCCGGTCTGCCACTGCCGGAATAACACCTACCTTCAGCTCCGCAAAGCCGGCATCCAGAATTTCCAGATACTCTTTCCGGCTCACGCGCTCCTCTCCCAGAAGATCTGACAGGCGCTTTAACAGTTCCGTTACAAGACCGTACACCTGGCCATACTCCTTTGCCAATCGGTGTTCCCCGATTTTTGTAAAATACTCCTGATAGCTTTCCAGCTGTTCCTCTGCCCTGCAGTCTGCAAGCAGCGTAAGCACCGCTTCTGTCATGCCTGCTATCGTCAGATCCGCCTGACGGAAACGCTCCTGCATGGCAAAAAGAGACGCCAGCACCCGGTCCTTAAAGGCATTCACCTCTGTCACATTTAAGTCCCCGGCACCCCGGTAGGTCCGCTCCCAGGTTTCCCGGAATCGCTTTCCTCCGCGGATTCCCATGGCCAGGATATAGTTTTCCAGCCGGTCCACCATCGTACGCTCCTGACTCACCAGACCGGTACGCAGATAGCGCATGACACTCTCGTAAGAGAAGTCCTGGCGTACTGCCTCAAGAGAGGCCCGGATCAGTTCCACGAGACAATTATCAAGTACATTTTTCTTGTCATCCATAAAATGCGGGATCTGATTCTGGGTAAACTGATGCGTAATTTCTTTTCCGTATCCTGGAAGATCCCCTGTGATGACCGCGATCTCCCGATAGCGGGCTTTTCCCTCCTGTACCAGCCGCTGGATCTCATGAACGATATGACTGACCTCACCCGATGGATTGGAGGCCTGGAAAAAGACGATACTGTCTGTAGCTTCACCGGTATACGCAGTTTCTGTCCCATAACGGAACAGATTCTGCTCCAGCCAGGCAAGCTCCGGACGCCGGGCAAACCGGCGGTTTTTCTGTTCGCCAAGTATAATATCCGGCAGTTTTTTCACCTGATTCTTTTCCGCAATCTCCGACAGGCGGACTGCCATCTGACGGCTCATGTAAAACAGGTTCTGAATCCCCATTTTCCCGTAAATACCTGCCGCTTCGTCGGCCGTCACCGTTACATAAACCTGCTTCGCGTAAACCAGAAACAGCTCCGTCAGCCGGTACTGGACCGGTGTAAACCCTGTGTAGCCATCCAGGGCAATGACGCTGTTTCGGATCAGCCCTGACTCCGGGATCAGCCTGCAAAGCACATCCAGTACCTGCTCTGTCGTAATGTAATGCCCTTCAATATATTCCTGAAAGCTCTGCTCTACCAGGGCCAGATCTTCGAGCTTCTGCCTTAACAGCGGAGACCTGGCTGAAGGTGCCATCTCCCGCAGTGCCTCCGGTGTGATGCCATATTGATAAAACTCGGAAAGCATGGATTTTAACTGTCCTACAAAGCCTGGTTTGCTCAACTGTCCGCCAAATAAGACCAGCTGCCGTTTCTGGGCCGCAGCCACCTTGCGCAGCACCATGGACTTTCCCATGTCATCCAGCACAGAAAGCTGTTCCACCGCCAGCTCCTCAAAAATCCGGTAGGCCAGGCGGGCAAAGCTCACGATATCAATATTCATGGTACCGTGGTTCGGATGCCGGGTCACTATATCCTTCTGGGTCTGCATGGTAAACTGCTCCGGCACAATCAGAAAATACTGCTCTTGTGGATGTTCCATGGAAAGGCGGATCACTTCGTCGTACAGATATGTAGTTTTTCCGGAACCGGAACCGCCCAAAATCAGCTGCAATGCCATATGCTCTTTCCCTTCCTGTATCTAAATTCTGTTCTGAATACGTATCTTTCAGTATAGCATAAAAGAGAATCCCTGAGAATAGATTATAACAAACATTCCCGGAGGTCTCCCATGAGCTCCAAAACCAAGATCATTGTCCTTCGAATGAAAGAGATCATCTACACCGCAATCTTTGTTGGTCTCGGGATCCTTCTGATCCTGCTTCTGCTGGTGATGTTCCGCTCAGGAAAGGAGAGCACTCCTGCCTCCGCAAAAGCGCAGTACATACCAGGCATTTACACCTCCTCCATTACTCTTGGTACGCAGGAAATCAATGTGGAGGTATCGGTAGACGCAGACCGGATCACCTCCATTACCATGACACCACTCAGTGATGCCGTGGAAACCATGTACCCGCTTATGCAGCCATCCTTAAGCAATCTCACCGATCAGATTTTAACCGCACAGTCTCTGGAACATCTGACCTATCCGGAAGAAACCCGCTACACATGCCAGGTGCTCTTAACTGCTGTGAAAAAGGCCCTGAAAAAAGCTGCGCCCACAGTCTGACCGTTTCCGGTCAGACTGTGGGCGCAGCTTTCTGTTATGGCAAAGCCTTATGCTTCAGCCTGGTCCTGTTTCGTTTCTGTATCGGTTTCTTCTTCCGGATCCGCAATTCCCTTACAGCGGCGGAAGATCTGCATGAATTCTTTTCCGGTGATGGTCTCCTTTTCAATCAGAAAAGCAGCGATCTGATCCAGCACATCCCGGTTCTCCGCAAGCAGGCGCTTTGCCTCCTCATAAGATTCTTTCAAGATCCGCATGACCTCACCATCTACCGCGGCAGCGGTTGCCTCTCCACAGTCCATCACGGTGCGTCCGGAAAGATACTGATCCTGACGTGCAGCCAGCCCCATCAGCCCGAACTTATCAGACATACCATACTGGGTTACCATGGCGCGGGCAATACCGGTGGCCTTCTCGATATCGTTTGCGGCGCCGGTCGTCACGGAATGGAACACAAGCTCCTCTGCCGCCCGTCCCGCCAGAAATACAATGATCCTGGCTTCCAGCTCCTTCTTGCTGTTTAAGTATTTCTCCTCCTCCGGCACGTTCAGAACATAGCCAAGCGCCCCCATCGTCCTCGGTACAATGGTGATCTTCTGCACCGGCTCCGCATCCTTCTGCAGGGCACTTACCAGAGCATGCCCCACTTCATGATAGGAAACAATGCTGCGCTCTTCTTGGCTGAGAACACGGTCTTTCTTTTCCTTACCCACAAGAACAACTTCCACGGCCTCAAACAGATCCTTCTGGCTCACGGCATTTCTCCCATTCTTGACTGCCAGGATAGCTGCCTCATTGATCATGTTTGCAAGGTCCGAACCAACCGCACCTGCGGTTGCCAGCGCAATCGCCTGTAAATCTACCGTTTCATCCAGTGAAACATTCTTGGCATGTACCTTTAAAATATCGACCCGGCCCTTCAGATCCGGTCGGTCTACAATGACGCGGCGGTCGAAACGGCCCGGACGCAGGAGGGCCGGATCCAGCACCTCCGGGCGGTTGGTGGCTGCCAGGATCAAAAGACCCTTGGAAGTATCCATTCCATCCATCTCAGAAAGCAGCTGGTTTAACGTCTGCTGCTGTTCCGATTCTCCTCCACCAGTTCCCCCGCTTCTGCTGCGGCCGATGGAATCGATCTCATCAATGAAAATGATGCAGGGGGAATTCTGCTGCGCCTGCTTAAAGAGGCTGCGGACACGGGAGGCACCCACGCCCACATACATCTCCATGAAATCCGAACCGGACAGAAAGAAAAACGGAACCTTTGCTTCTCCTGCCACAGCCTTGGCAAGCAGTGTCTTACCAGTTCCCGGCGGGCCCACAAGCAGGGCACCCTTCGGAAGCTTTGCACCGATATGGGTATATTTTCCCGGATTATGCAGGAAATCCACCAGCTCGACCAGGGATTCCTTTGCCTCGTCCTCACCGGCCACATCTGCGAATGTGACGCCGGTCTCCTTCTGCATGTACATCTTGGCAGTGCTTTTTCCCACACCACCCATGCGCTTCATCATGAAATTCATCATGACAACAATCAGTACAAACGGAAGGATAAAACTGAGCAGAGACTCGATCATGGCCATGCTGTCCTGGCGCTCCCTGCGGATCTCAACACCGCCCGCCAGCAGCCGGTCTGTCAGTTTATAGTCCCGCTCCACCGGAACCGTATAGGTTTTTAAGATTGGGTTATACTCCCCGGAGTCTTCCTTATACTGAATATCAATCTGGGTGTTGCGGATGGTGACTGCCTCAATGTCTCCGTTTTCCAGCTGGGAAACGAACTCGTCGTAAGGAATCTCCTTCTGACTTTTGTCAATCATGTAACTTCTCATAAAAGCCGCGATCGCAAAGGTGATAAATACCGCGATCAGGACGATATAAAACTGGTTCTTTGGAAATTTTCCGTTGCTTCCGTTTTCACCATCCTGCGGCTGATTGTTCTGCTGTTTATCCATAAAAGAACTTTTCTCCTGTTTTTGCATTTATGAACCATTATAAAGGCAGTCTTTCCATAAATCAAGGACAGGTCACTTAAAAAAATAAAGTTTTAAAAAAACATCTGGATTTTGGAATAACAGCGCTGTATAATAGTTCCGTTATTTTTTCGACAGTTCTTTTGTTACACACCCCACATAATACAATTATCATAAAAGGAGGTTTTTCCATGCCTGTAAAGTATGTTTTCGTTACCGGCGGCGTTGTTTCCGGCCTCGGTAAAGGTATCACAGCTGCATCCCTTGGGCGTCTGCTGAAAGCGCGCGGCTACAAAGTAACCATGCAGAAATTCGACCCGTACATCAATATTGATCCGGGTACCATGAACCCGGTCCAGCATGGTGAGGTTTTTGTTACCGACGATGGCGCCGAGACCGATCTGGACCTTGGCCACTACGAGCGCTTCATCGATGAGAGCCTGACCAAAAACTCCAATGTCACCACCGGTAAGGTATACTGGAGCGTACTCCAGAAAGAACGCCGCGGTGATTTTGGCGGAGGTACCGTTCAGGTCATCCCGCATATCACCAATGAGATCAAGAGCCGCTTCCACCGCAACTATTCCACCACCGATACTGAGATTGCTATTATTGAGGTGGGCGGAACCGTCGGTGATATCGAAAGCCAGCCGTTTTTGGAAGCTATCCGTCAGTTCCAGCATGAGGTCGGTCATGAAAATGCCATTCTCATCCATGTCACCCTGATTCCATATTTAAAAGCATCCGGTGAGCTTAAGACCAAGCCGACCCAGGCCAGTGTAAAAGACCTGCAGGCTATGGGCATCTGGCCGGACATTCTGGTATGCCGCAGTGAACATCCGTTAGATGATGGCCTGCGCGGCAAGATTGCCCTCTTCTGTAACGTTCCAAAGACTCATGTACTCCAGAACCTGGATGTAGAGGTCCTGTACGAAGCACCGCTTGCCATGGAGGAGGAGCATCTGGCTGAGGTTGCCTGCCAGTGCCTGAACCTTCCGTGCCCGGAGCCGGATCTGGCTGAGTGGCGTGCCATGATCGACGCATGGAAGCACCCGGAGAAAGAGGTAACGGTTGCCCTGGTCGGCAAATACATCCAGCTGCACGATGCTTACATTTCCGTAGTTGAGTCCTTAAAGCATGGCGGTGTTGCAAATCGTGCCAGCGTCAACATCAAATGGATCGACTCTGAAACTGTAACACCGGAGAATATCGGTGAGCTTCTCGCTGATGTCAGCGGCGTTCTGGTTCCAGGCGGCTTCGGCTCCCGCGGTATCGAGGGCAAGATTCAGGCTATCAGATATGCACGCGAACACCAGATCCCGTTCTTGGGTCTGTGTCTTGGCATGCAGCTCTCCATCGTGGAATTTGCGCGCGATGTCGTTGGCTACTCTGACGCACACAGCGCCGAACTGGATCCTTCCACCGCGCATCCGGTGATCCATCTGATGCCGGATCAGGACGGTATCGAGGACATTGGCGGCACCTTACGTCTTGGCTCCTATCCATGCGTCCTGAACAAGGATTCCAAAGCTTATGCACTCTACGGTACCGAAACCATCCATGAGCGTCATCGTCACCGCTATGAGGTCAACAATGACTACCGTACCGTACTGCAGGAGCACGGCATGATGCTTTCCGGCATCTCACCGGATGGCCGCATCGTCGAGATGATCGAGCTGCCGGATCACCCATGGTTTGTGGCTACACAGGCACACCCGGAGTTAAAATCCAGACCGAACCGTCCACATCCTCTATTCAAGGGCTTCATTGAGGCATCTCTGGATTATCAGGAAAAGCATAAATAAAACACCTTACATTTTTCTGAATAATCGTGAAAACCTCTTGAATCCACGTTTTCACAAGGTTATACTGAATCATGAAAAAAAACGATTACCGCTGACAAAAGAAAGGATGTTTTATTATGAAAATAAAGCGTTACGTTGCTGCAGCTGTCACTGCAGGTGTATTAGGAACCGTTACCCTTGCTACCGGCATCACTGCTCTGGCAGCCACCGGCTGGGTACAGAATGGAAGCTCCTATGTATACTATGATACCGATGGCACCTTACATAAGGGCTGGGTACAGACTGGCGATGGTTACTACTATATGGATCTTTCCACCGGCGTAATGTCCACCGGCATTAAGAAGATCAATGACAAATTATACTACTTCGGTTCCAACGGGATCATGCAGACCGGCCTGATCCACGATGCCGCATCTGACAAATATTACTACGGACAGTCCGACGGCACTCTGGTCATCGGCTGGCTGAATCTGGATGGAAGCTACTATCACATGGACAACGATGGTTCCCTTGGAACCGGCTGGAAGACGATTGACGGTTCCAAATACTACTTTGATCCGGCTTCCGGAAAATGCATGCTGAACGTGGCTATGCCGGTTGACGGCAACTGGTTCCTTTTCGGTGAGGACGGCAAGATGCAGACCGGTTTCCACAACGTCAACGGCGCAACCTACTACTTCGATCCGTCAAACGGCGTCATGGTAGCAGGCACCACCAAGACCATCAGCGGTGTAAGCTACACCTTCAATGCAGACGGTACCTGCACCACTACTCTCTCCGGCATTCCGTCCCACACTACCGGTTCTGAGAGCAGCAGCCAGCAGAACCAGCAGTCTTCCCAGGCAAGCGCTGCAGATGATGAAAACGGCAGACAGAATGTCGTTGTAGCTGGTTCTTCCAGAAGCTGACATTTATACTAACCCACATGTATAAAAATACCAGATCCCGAGTTTTTTCCGGAATCTGGTATTTTTGTTTTCTGTTTCCTTGTCAATCACTGTATGAATCCACCGTTCCTGCGCATACTGCTGACAAAGGAGATGAATTTCATGAAAAACAACATGCTGCAAAATCTTGAAACCGTCCGAAAAAAGGAGCTGCCTCCGGTCAGACCGGCAGACAGCCCCGTAAAAATTCCTGTACATGACCCGTATGGAACCGATGATCCAGATACGCTGACTGTCCGGGCCGCATCCGTTACCGACTGTACGGGCCTGATTCCCTCCGGCACCGATTCCGACGAAGTTCTGGAATCTTATGCTGAGATTTATCATTATCCTGCAGATATCTTTCACGGATCATGATAAACCATACAGACTAATAATTTCCTTTTTTCAAAAGTTTCCGCAAATAAGAAAACGTTGTCTTTTCTCCGCGCTGCTTCAACATGATGAGGATCTTTTCCAGCTCTGCCTTTGTCTCAGTATGCATGGCACTGTTCAGATAAGGGCGTTCGCGCTGATAATACTCCCACGCTGACGCATCAGTGTAATCTTTTCCCCGATACACCTTACAGGCCGCAATGCGGTCCATAACCATCTCCACCAGGTAATTGACCGGCATCTTTGCTCCGGCAATGCCCTGACTGGTTCTGGAAAAATCAATCCAGTATTCGAAATGATGCTTGTTCCGGCCCTTGTGGTGGAGCCATGCGGAAGAATATCCTTTTTCTTCCCGCTCTGCCGCATTTGGGCTGCGGTCCCCCTGATAATAATGGACTCCTGTCAAAAATTCTGCCGGACTGTACTTGGAAAGATCATGCAGCAGTCCCTGTTTAAACAGCCCTACTCTGAAACAATTCTGCATAACCAGAAGCTTATGCTGTGTAATCGTAAGAAAATGATGCCATGCCTTATGCTCCATCCTTCCAAACCTCCTGATATCTCGTATAAACGTTTCCTCTGTCTATCGTACCGCTTTCTCCAGCAGCCCTTTCAGTTCTTCCACTGTCACCGGATAATTCTTATTACAGAAATGGCAGTTCATCTCGATGGTCTTGCCTTCATCGATCATCTCCTGCAGTTCTTTCTTTCCGATGCTGATCAGAGCCTTCTCGATGCGCTCTCTGGAGCAGTTGCAGGCGAACTGAGTCGGGATCTTATCAAGAATTTCCAGACCGAAATCACCCAGAATGTGCTCCAGGATCATCTCCGGAGTATTGCCCGCATCCAGCAGGGATGTGATGGATGTAATCTCTTTTAGGCGGTTCTCCAAAGTGGAAATAACCTCCTCAGAAGCGCCCGGAAGCAGCTGTAAAATAAATCCGCCTGCCTGGCGTACGGTATTGTCCTTATTCATCAGCACGCCCAGGGCCACGCTGGAAGGAGTCTGCTCAGAGGTTGCAAAATAGTAGGTTAAATCCTCCGCGATCTCACTGGTCACGAGAATCGTCTGGCCTACATACGGCTCCTTTAAACCAATATCCTTGATGACACTTAACACGCCAATACCAAGGGCACCACCGACATCCAGCTTTCCTTTCTCATTCGGAGGAAGCATAACCTCCGGGTTATAGGCATAGCCCTTGACATCACCTTTAGAATCAGCGGTTACGGTTAAACCTCCGATCGGGCCGTCACCTTCGATCTTGATGGTGAGGATGTCATCTGCGCCCTTCATCATGACGCCCATCATGGCTCCTGCTGTCAGAAGACGTCCAAGAGCTGCCGTTGCCACCGGGCTGGTATTGTGGGCCTTGCGCGCAAACTCAGTCAATTCTTTTGTCGTAGCGGCAAAGGCGCGAATCTGGCCCTCTGCCGCAGTTGCTCGGATAATATAATCAGACATACTGTCGTTCCTCCTTTTGTTGTAAGCTTACTTTCCGCACTCCCGCACAACAAAGTAAACCCGGTCGCTGGTTTCCTTCACCGGCTCTCTGGTAAAGGCATCGTATACAGCTACCAGCTCCATGCCGGCCTCCTTCACAGCCTTAAGCACCTCACTGATCTCAAAGGCCTTCTGGTAATGAGTTTCTTCGTATTTGGAATAACGGCCATCCTCGTCCCGGATAAACAGAGTCAGGTCATATTCATTGACCATCTCACCTTCGTCAAAATAATTTTCCCAGATAAAGCTGCTCTCTTCCCGGTTTTCCGCAATGGTCTGTTCACCCAGCTGTTCCCGGTATTTGTACACGGTATTCATGTCAAAGATGAAAATCCCCTTCGGATCCAGATAATTGTTTGCCAGCCTTAAAACCTGTACCAGATCTTCATAGTCTTCCAGATAGTTCATGGAATCGCAGATACTGACAATGGCACGAACGGTGCCGTACAGTTCAAACTCCCGCATATCCTGTTGAAGGTACAGAATCTGCTTCGGGTCTTCCATCTCATGCTCCAGCGCGATCTCCAGCATCTCCTCGGAAAGATCTACGCCGATCATGTCGTAGCCCTCCGCAGCCAGCAGCCGTGTAAGCTTTCCGGTCCCGCAGCCAAGATCCAGGAGCAGGCCGTCTGATATGCCATGTTCTTTTAAAAGACCGGTCACATAAGCGCACCAGTCCTTATAGGGAATATTGTCCATGAACAGATCGTACACGGACGCAAAACCTGTATATGCCTCCACGTTTGAAACCTCCTTCTATCGGAAAGAAAAGCAGGAATGTTTTTCGAACACTCCTGCTTACCGTTCATTTCCTTATGCGTTCTTGCCACAGCACTTTTTGTACTTCTTGCCGCTTCCGCACGGACACGGATCGTTCGGGAAAACTTTCTTTGCCTTGCGAACGGTTCCGGAAGCCTTCTGCTGCTTGTACAGCTCTTTTCTCTTCTCCTCGCTTAAGATGGAATCCCACTGCGGAAGAGTATACAGCCACTCAGCCTTTGCCTCTACCATGTTGTAGTACAGCTTCTCCGGGTCGATCTCAATCTTAACCTGGGTGTTTTCATCCATGGTCTCGATCGGGTTCTCGTAACCCTTTAAGCTCTCGTTGATGCCATCCAGGAAACCGGTCATGATCAGGACCTCGGTCTGGTATTTGTCAGCCAGCTCTTTTACTGTGCCGGAAACAACCTCTGCAGGGTTGCTTAAGATCTGCTCGTAGATGCCCTTTTCAATGGTAAAATAACCAGTCCAAAGCTGCTCTCTCTGTTTATCATCCAGACCGTTGCCATAGGCAAGGTTTCTCCAGTTTTCTAATAAGGTTGCCATATTGTGTATCCTTCCTTCTTCTATAATCCTGTGCGCATGTTAAGTTCTTCACGTGCATATTCCCGATAAGTATATAACATTTCTCCATATTTTGCAAATCTTTTATACCGTAAATCCGCCATTTCTGTATAAATATTTCGGAATTCCATCCTCCATGGGGCGTTTTGGTTCTCCTTTGATCAGCGGACGGGCATAATCGAGGAATTCCTGACCGACATCACTTCCATGTCCGGTGATCCATTCCAGCGGCACTTTCTTTTCCAGATTGCAAACCTCGTTCACATCCACCAGACGGCATTCCATACGGTAAGGCTCTGTCTGCACGCGTTCAAAAGCCACCATCTTTCCTGTTTCTCCCGCCACAGCAGCCTCCACGCCCTTCTGTCCGGCCTCCGCTGCCTCTTCGATATCTGTTTCCGAAGCCAGCATACCGCTGCAGCGCTGATTCACGTTCAGTTCCACGGAGCGTACCTTCACACCAAAGCGGTGTCGGATAAAGTTCTCCAGAACCTTGCCGCAGCCAGTCAGCATCTTGTGTCCAAAGTTGTCCACCATGGCCTCATCTCCGTACTCACAGATGAACGTTCCGGATGCATCGGAAATACCCTCCGATACACAAACCACTACGCTGTTTTGTTTTTCCAGAGCGGCTCTTAAATCTTTTGCGAACTGCTCAAGTTCAAAATCCGCCTCCGGCAGATAAATGAGCGCCGGATTGTCTCCCTCAAACTTACGGGCCAGCGCACTGGCTGCCGTCAGCCATCCGGCATGGCGTCCCATAAGTTCCACAATAGTGACCGCCTTCTGCTGGTATACCGAAGCATCCAGCGCGATCTCACGCACGGAAGCCGCCACATATTTTGCCGCGCTGCCGTAGCCTGGCGTATGATCCGTCAGGACCAGGTCATTGTCGATAGTCTTCGGAATACCGATAAAGCGAATGTCACTTCCGTGATGGGCTGCGTAGCGGGAAAGCTTGCTGACGGTATCCATGGAATCATTGCCTCCAATGTACAGAAAATAACCAATCTCCATCCGGTGGAATTTGTCAAAAATGGTCTCATAAAAAGCATCCGTCAGGCTTTCCGGAAGCTTATAGCGGCAGGAACCGAGATACGCCGCCGGAGTCAGCTTCAAAAGCTCCAGTTCCGTTTCCGAAAGACTCTCTCCCAGGTCGATCGTATGATCCTGCAGCATTCCCTCAATGCCGTTGACCATTCCATACACATGGTCGATTTCCGGTGATGCAAGTGCCGCTTTCACGACACCGTACAGACTTGCATTGATCACAGCGGTAGGTCCGCCAGACTGTCCAACTAATAGATTTTTCATATCTGTCCTCATTTCTGTCTCTATCTGTAGCTATTTTCTGGTGTTACACATGTTTCCTTATTATACGAAGATTCCTGCCTGAATGCAACCATCCGGTTTCATATTTCATGTATTCTTTATAAGTTTTCACAAAAAATAAGCCCCAGCGCGTTCTCGCGCCGGAGCTTACTAAAAAGGGGAGGTTTCCGGCCTAGCACTTTATCCCATTTTATCTTTGTTTATCCCGATGGATAAACACTCTATTTACTGCTTTTTCAGTTTATCCCGCGCTGTCTGTCGTTATCCCATTTGTGTCGGATTTTGTGTCAGAAATATCGCTTGATTTTGAAAGCCAGATAACCAAAATACTCATCGGTTATCTGGCTTTCGGAAATTTACAAGGAAAATATCAAGGAAATTTCCAGAGTACATTTTCATTCGAGAAAAGCTATATTAAATATAAGATAATTCTATCAGAAAAAAGGGGGGAGGTGTTTTGTCTGATAAGCAGATTTTTACTGCTACAGACTTTGCAGGTATTTATAAAGAAATTGCCGAAGTAATAGGTATAGAAGCAACTATCACCCTTCACGACAATTTTCAGGGGCAACAAATTACGCTTCCCAAAAAATTATTTGCAAAGGATTTTATTTTACGACAAGTAAAGGAAGGGGGAAACAATACAAATATCAAAGAGGTGGCTATCCAGTATGGATATACAGAAAGACGCTTACGCCAAATATTAAAAGAAAATTTTTAACCAATAAGGGGATATAATACCATGTCAAAAATTGAAGACAAAATTATCAGTGCTGTCGTTGGCTATAAGGTAACATCTATTTCATTGGACTTAGAGCAAATGCTTAATCTTATCACAGAACATTACATATCTGCGGCCACTACAGACGATGAGTATAATGCCATAAGAAAAACCGTTAAAGGCGGTATATTTCTTGATAAAGAGCTTAGTTCTAAAGACAATCGTTATCAATTGCGTAGCATGACTGGAAGGCGTGTAGGCTTGTTCCGATTAAAACAGCACAATATCATCTGGGTGTTTGACACACAGGAAAATAAATTCTATGAATATTGCGCATGGAGTTTTAGAAAATTAAAAAAATCAGTAAATGAAGCAATCGCCAACGCAAAAGCACATTAAGGAGAATTTTTATGGATGGAATATTAACTGTTGCATATTTAGTATTATCATATATGGCTGTTAACAAAGTATGGTATTCTCGACATACATACATAGTTACCAGTGAATCTGCGTTTTTCATAAAAAAACTTGCAGTAGGTCTTGCTTTCGGATGGATATTAATTCCTGTTGCACTTATTATGACCATATTTTCAAGAAAATAAATTAAATCTGAGCTGAGTCCCCTACAAGGATTCAGCTCTTTTCAGTAAAGGAGAATACGATGAAAAAAATTATGAAAGAACTCGCTGTCCAGTTATTTATTACTGCCATTATGTATTTATCAGAAACCATTTCAAAGAAAGGTGACACTCCGTAAAGATATATCTTTACGAACATTTGTACTACTAGCAAAAGAGCGTTCACAAAAGCTCATTTCATTTATGAAAATACTCTTAAATGTTATGACCCCTGTGAACGCCCTTTTAGATGGAAAATATTTATATTAAAGAACATCACCTATGAAACGGCAATGCTACCAACCTGAAATTTAATATAAGTGTGAAGTTATTTTATTAGAATGCCGTAAATATCTATGCCCGTAACATCTTGTAATGCTTTGATATTAATCTTATAGTATGAACGGCCTTCGCGTTTTACAATATTTCTTCCTTCTTCTAAGTACAAAACTCCCTCGAATTTTAATTTTTTCCCAATAGAAATTTTGGAATAAATCCCATTTTCTATTAATTCATTAACTTTTTGCACCAAATAATCAGTCGATATAAGTATATATTTTCTTTCTTTATCAAAGTAATAGTCACATCTCGCACCATGGTTTGTTATTTGTGGTAGAAAATATGCTATGTCACCATTTTGGACTAATTTTACAATCACCTCGCTAATCTTTGCTTCCGAACCTCTATTCTTATTCAATGCTTCAAGCTGGCTTTTTTCTGAAATACAAACTTTACATAACACCTCACTGATTGCACTTGGTATTTGTTCAGTTTCTATATCATTTTCTCTTAAAAATTTTATTAAAATTCTTGCAGAAACCCACAACACCTTAAGCGACACAGCCATACGTCTCAAATAAGAGTTGGGGACAAATCCATCACATATATCCTGCCAATATTCATTTGCCCATTCCTGAATTTTCTCTGCATTTTCAACAACCCATTTTAAAAAGCTATGGGTAAAATTATTAATTAAAAATGGCCTATTCCTATACAAATTCAAAGTTTCTTCACTCAAAGGGAACTCTTCGGTATTCAATATGATAGTGCGATTCATAATAGATTCTACCATAGGTGGATACTCTGCTGTTAATGCAAGCGCACACTGAATTTCTTTTCCTGTTACATTATTTCCCGACTGCACATATCTTATTTCACAGTTAGAAACTGTCCGTATAAGATTATTGACTCGATTTGTTTTTTTGTTCATCTCCGCTTTTGTATTACTTGGTGATAAATCATCTAAAATGAAAACGCAATCCTTAAACTCGCTTACCATGGTTTCTAATGCCACTTCACTAGATGACAAATCCGCACATGCAACGGATTTTCCTGTTTTTTTACGATATATATCAAAGAAATACTTTGCGGTAGTTGTTTTGAAAGTGCTTGTTTTCCCATATATATACAGAACAAATTGTTGTTCTACACCTGCATGAAAAAGCAACTCTCGAAGCAGGCTTGTCACATGATATAACAAGCATACACATGGCACTGGACTCTTTAAAAGATGTGACCCACAAATCTGATTCAAGACTTCCTTCTCCGACATATTATCCGCACAACTGATTTGAAACTTCTCTTCTAATTCCGGAAATACAAATAAATTTTCCGAAAAATCAGATGGTACTATCATTTCATTACCTGTACAGTACACCCACCTGTTCCTTATTTGGTTCCATCCTAACCGATCGAGAATCCACCCATCTTTGTTACGATTCACTAACTGCCGCTGTAAAAGAATCCACACATCTCTTTTTTTAGCTTTTGATAATACAATACATTTATTTTTACATATGTTTGGCGGAGTCTTAGACATAAAAATATCTTCATCAAATTCTATTAAATCCTCGTATACTTCCTCCATCTCATCTACAACATACTGAATTTTCACATACTCTTTCCCAGAAGGAGAATTTAGATATGCAACGACTCTAATATAATAATTTGCAAGTTCCTTTTTCCCTATATACAGATATCCATCTTTCCAATTATACCGTTGCTTTATCTTCTCCGGCATGTCCTCCCAACTCATTTATATACCTCCCGCTTTTTTTCAATCATAGCAGGATTATATGATTATATCAATATATCACACCATTTTTTCTTAGTATTCTATCATATTTTTTTGATTTTAATGGTGTATCTTAGTATTTTTCAACGTATTTTATCAATCTATATAATTCGCCTCGATTCCATCGTATCTTTTTCCCTGTAATAAAATTCACTGTGTTCACTACAAAATGAATATGATAATTATCTGTATTTTCATGCAACGCAAAAATAATCTGATACTCTCCGCCAAAGAATTTTGCAATCTCATACCCAATATGTCGAAGTTCTCCTAAGGAATACATTTTCTCCTCATCAAACGATACCCAAAAATGAAGCGCCTGCTTTCCTTTTGTATTTCGATACGCTTGTTTTACTGCATGAAATTGCCTTACAGCCATCGCTTTATCACTTGTACTAACCCCTATGCCACCATAGATTCTGCTAGGCGTTTTTTCGTCAGACATAATATAATAGATTAAGTTTTCTACCGCATTCTCATTGCAATACAATTTCAGTTTTCCTTGTTTTCTCTTCCTAAAATTAACTAACGCCATTTTATTTCTCCCAACACCAAACCAGTTTTTTGAATATATTCTTTTTTATTTAATTCTCCATCCCGTAATTGATTTAATAAACCTTGCAATCTGCATAAATACGCTATTTCACGTTTTGGCTGTTTCAAAATACAACTTGATATAATGAAATCTCCCATTGACATCTCGCTTCTTTCTGCGTATTCTTTTAACTTCTTTTTCTCATCATTTGTACATCTAAAAGATACATTTACACTCTTAATTTCCTTCTTTGATTCGCTCATAGTAGCACCTCATTTCTTTTACATAACAGGAATAGCAATTTGTATACATCTGCTATTTTATCTTCCTTACCACTCCGTTCTCTGCCAAATAAAAAAACATACGTCTTTCTCATTAATGAATTTATATATGGATATCCACACTCCTGTAATCAATCAGAAAGGAGTACCGATAACTATGAAACTGCTTCAATACTTATGTAATACAAAATGCTATGCGTATTTATCAAAAATTGTTTTATATACTATTTTCTCGAACAAAGGAGGTCAGACAAAATGAAAGTTCGCACACCTCTTGAAGTTCCATTAAATGAAAAACGCCTGCTTAGTATAGAAGAATTTCAGACCTATACTGGTCTTGGAAAAAACAAGGCGTTAGAGCTTGCCAAAAAAGCAAAGTGCCGTTTTGATTGTGACAGTCGCCGTCTGTTATTCGACCGCGTTCAGTTTGATAAATGGTGCGAGAATAATTGCTATTAGAAAGGAGAAGACAGGATGGCAGTTGATAAAAATGGAAAGAAATTGCCACGCGGAATTACCTACCGCAAATCAGAAGACCGCTATATGGGACGATTCATGTACCATGGTGAATCATTCAGCGTGTACGGAAAAGACAAGAAAGAAACTATGAAAAAATTAGAACAACTGAAATATGAAGTAGAACATAAAATCTATTTCAAAGAAACGGATGTTACCGTCAATACATGGTTTGACACATGGTTAAAGGTATATAAAACGTCCTCTGTTAAGGCGGGAACGCTTGAGCTATATGCTCTATGCTACCATCGCTATATTGAGCCTAAATTTGGAAATAGACGCCTTAGAGATATACGAAATGACCAGATACAGGAGTTTTATAATTCCATGGGAGAAACGTATTCCCGCAATACTTTAGAACTATGCAGAGCTGTTTTAAACGGCATGTATACAGTTGCCGTAAGAAATGAAATGCTACAAAAAAATCCAGTCTCCAATGCCGTTTTACCCAAAGATTCCCGCCAACATTCTGTAAAAGCCCTCACTCTTTCTGAACAGAAAATCTTTCTGGAATATGCCAAAGGGAGCATATACTACCCCATGTATGAAGTTGCATTGTTTACAGGAATGCGAAGTGGTGAGCTACGCGGTCTGCAATGGAGTGACATTGATTTCACCAATAATATTATCCATGTAACACATAGCCTGCTTTATCTGAACCACAGTTATTGTCTGGGCGCAACAAAGACCGAAAGCAGTGTACGCGATATTCCCATGCTTGATAATGTAAAGACCATTCTGAAAGAGCTACGCGCCAAACGCTTCTCCAACTGTCAGCAAAATGGTATCATCACGTTCAGAAACGATGAATTTGCAAATCTGGTATTTACAAACCCTAGCGGAAATCCAATTAACCGTGACAGATTTAAAATAGAACTCAATCACGTTGTTGCACAGATTCAAAAAGAGCACAAAGACTTTCCGCATGTTACACCTCATATGTTCCGACACACCTTTGCCACTCGCAGTCTTGAAACGGGAATTCCTCCAAAAGTCCTGCAAACACTCATGGGACATCATAGCTTAACTACGACGATGGAAACCTACGTTCATGTTCTTCCGAACACCAAAGCGGAGGAAATAAAAAAGCTGTGTTCATTGCTTTCCTAGTCCGATTTTGTGTCAATTTTGTGTCAGCACGGCTTTTTACTTAACCTTATGCAATGAATTGCAACTCATAAAACATGCGATTTTCCTGATAAAATAAGGCTTTTCGCAAAAAAATACCCCGCCTGCCGACAAGGTCAGCAGACAAGGTATTAAAAAGGGGAGGATAAGTATTTCTCTTTTCTTTGGTACTACTCCTATTATGTCCTCCCGTTCTTTCTTTATACATTTCAGGAAAATATTTATTCCTTTTCTTCGATGGTCACGCCATCATAAAAATATTTCAGGATTTCTTCATACCCCATACCGGCTTTGGCCATGCCCTGGGCACCGTTCTGGCTCATACCTACACCATGCCCGTAGCCACCGCCGTAAACACGAAACTGCACCACCCCCTGTTCATCCGTTCCTGTTTCTTCTATAGCGAGGAAACCACTTGGAAGCAGAGACCAGCCGTCCGAGGTTTTGCCATCCATAAGGGTCAGAGTGAGAGAGGCATCTCCCAGCGCGCTGCGGATGGCATTCTGACCCGATATTGTGGTTTCTCCCTCACTTCCCTTTACAAGAAGTTTCATGGCTACACCGCCCGGCCCGCGCTCTGTCACAGAAACACCGGTTATCTTTCCAACCCCGCCCACATGGGACGCAATGATGGTTCCGTTGGTTTTGAAATTCCAACGATAGAGCGGATAAGAAGCATCATATGCAGGAAAATTCTTTTTTTTGATGAACGAAGCAAAGGCCTCCTCACTGGCAAAGCTTAACCGGCTTCTTGCCGTCTGCAGACTCAGACAGCGCAGATACGGCGTATCTTCCGGATCACTGTCCCAGATAGCTGCGTTGGTGGTAGTACCGCAGGATGTGGAAAAATAATAGGCTGTGATCGGATTCTCGTTATAATACAGCATTTTTCCATAGGTTTCCTGCACGGCCTGGGCCGTTTTCTCGTCCGGGTCTACGTTATTATAAACCTGAAACTGGGTGCTGTCATCAATCTGCGCGCCATATTCGCTGTAGCTGTTGCTCCTGCTCTGCATAAACGCGTATGTCCTGGCGCAGACTGCCTGAGCTTTCAGGGCTTCCTTTTCGTAGCTGGATGGCATCTCACTGGGAATTACCTTCTTTAAATACTCTTCCATATCAATCTCATTCACAAGCACCAGGCCGTTTTCCGTATCCAGAATTTCCAGACGTCCGCCATAGGACGGAGTTCCCTGCGCCCTGACCAGACTGTTAACCGTCAGCTCGCTGCCATCCTGCGGCTCCAGGATCAGACGCTCGCTGCAGGTGCCGTCCCCGCTGGTCACAGAAATCACACTTGCCGGATCCAGCATGGTTTCAGAATCTCCCTGAATCTTTTTGATGCTTCCCGGACAGGTGATCTCGATTTTTTCATGATAACGGCTCTCAAAACCATTTCCCATGATCAGAACGCGAATCCGGTCTGCAGCATCCTCCCGTTCTTTTATCGCCGCACAGATTTTCCCCTTTGCCACGATGAATTCCTGGTTTTCACTTCCCACCAGAATATCCGAAAGCTGCTGCCGTTTTACATCCCCGTAAGTCTTTAATACCTTATATTCCGTATCCAGCGGTACAGTTCCATAGCCTTCCAGTTCAATGGATCCCGCCTGAACAGAAAGGACTTTTCCGCTGATCCGCTCTTTCTTTACGGAAACCTTTGTGATTTTTCCGTGGTCCATGGTCAGATCTGCCAGATTCCCGATCAGCTCAACCGTTTTTTTATAATTTTTCCGAAACGGGATCCTGCGCTGAATATCTCCAATATATACCATCAGCCCCTGGCTGTCCCCATCCAGGATCCACACATTCCGGTACAGGGTATTCTGTCCTTTATCTTTCTGCACATGGATCAGTTCGCCGTCCCGCAGCAATACGGACAGCTCATGATCTACATAGGAATCCAGTGACAGACCATAGAATGTGAGAGTACCCAGGCTGGTGTACGCAGTCCATGCCGGACAGCCCTGAATGTTTTCCGGAGTTCCGTATATACACACGGTTTCCGTATGTACCGCACCCTCCCGGTCTGCTTCCTTTAACAGCGAATCATATAGAAGCCACCAGTCCTCCGCGGGATATGCCTTCTCCCCGTTCCGACGATTTGCCAGAACAAGCCGTTTCAGATTTCCGGACAACTGCTCAGCGATCCGAGCCGCCTCACGATAGGTCAGAAATCCTTCGGCATGTTCCCGGTCGGCCGGAGTTTCTGCTTCGTCCAGATAGTCATTTTCATACAAATAATCCAGATAGGGAACATACCATTCTCCTACTTCATCTGCCGCAAAGCGGGATGCCCCATACGTTTTTTCCCAGGCATTTAACTCTTCCGGTGATAAAAGAGCAAGGGCGACTGACTTTGCAGCCGCCGCCCTGGTAATTCCTGATTTTTCCGGTTCAAAGATCAGGATCACCAGAATAAGCGTCAGGACGATCACCGGAATTCCGAGAATCCACCGGATCATATTCCATTTTTTCATAAATTCCTCTATTTTTTCATATAAGTCTGTTCTGTCTCATCGATATAATCCAGCCTGTCATATGAATCAAGGCTGTCTGACAGTGCTTTTTTCCCAAGCTTCCACGTTGTAAACTCTGTTACCAGGCGATAGATGACCGCAAACGTCGGAACCGCAATGATCATTCCCACAAAGCCCATAAGTCCGCCAAACAGCAGGATGGAAAACAGCACCCAGAAGCTGGAAAGACCGGTCGAATCTCCGAGGATCTTCGGGCCAAGAATGTTTCCGTCAAACTGCTGCAGAAGGAGTATAAAAATCAGGAAATACAGGCACTTCATTGGGTCTGACAGCAGGATCAGGAATGCACTCGGGATTGCTCCGATAAACGGACCGAAAAACGGGATCACATTGGTCACACCTACGATGACACTGACCAGCAGCACATACGGCATATTCGCAAAACCAAGCAGCACAAAACAGATCAGGCCGATAATCAGGGAATCCAGCAGTTTTCCAATGATGAATCCGCCAAACACCTGATGCACATACCGGCCTTCCTCGATCACTTTGTTTGCGATCTTTAACGGGAATAGACCGTAAATGATCATTTTGGCCTGAGCCAGCAGTTTCTCTTTCATATTCAGCAGATAGACCATAACGATCAGACCGATAAGAATATCAAACACGGCCCGTACCACCAGTACCACTCCGCTGGATACGCTTCCAATGATCCGGTAAATGTTCGGTACCACTACATTTGTCAGCCAGTTCTGCAGATAATCTGCTGCTGCGCCATAATGCTGCATGACCTGTTGCTCCAGATCCGGATTGTCTGCCAGAACCTTTTCCAGCCAGATTTCCAGATTGTTGATGCTGGCCGGCAGGGTTTCCATAACACCGCGAATGCTGTTGATCAACTGCGGAATCAGCATGGAAATGAGGCCGACCACCACAGCTACCAGCAAAAACAAGCTTGCCAGCGTACCCAAAAAACCTCCCAGCCGTTTCCGGCCTTCTTCCTGTGTAATGATCTTTTCTGTCATTTTCATGACGGCTGCCTGTACCCGGTTATACACAGGATTCAGCAGATAGGCAAAGACAGCGCCGTAAATCACGGGTGCAAGAATATTCGCGATTTTTGCTCCCAGCGCTGCCACCAGAGACCAGCGCATGACCACAAACACTGCCGCGACCAGAAGCAGCAGCACGGTCAGAGCTGTCACACCCCAGTATATGTAGGTGCGGTACTTATCATTCTTCATGTTCATTGATCCTTTCATGGAATATGATTCCCAGAACATGCATGGTTTAATCACAATGGATAACTATGCATAGTATTTATAGTTTATCACACCGCAATATAAAGATAAAGTTAATAAATCATAAAATAACACAATAAAAGCAGCGGGTTCTCCGCTGCTCTTTTCTCTTTTGTAATCCCGAATGTGCCGTTCTTACTTATTGACGCCTAGCGAAGCTAGGTGGGCAACCGCACGCTGGTTTCTGCCTTCCACTCGATGGAGGCCTGACATCTGCCGGCAGATATAGGAATCCCTTAGTCAGTAATGTAGGTTCAAAATGGGTAAGGTTGTCGAACACTTCAGGAATTACTTGCTGTCTTGTTTGTTCTGAACTGATTATACAACATGTAGTGTTCTTTTTCAAGTTCCTTTTCGAAACATCCTCGAGTTTCCAGTTCATCTGCACTTTCTTGCTTTTTCCCGCAGATTCTTGTATACTGAAAACCGCATTCATTATATCACTTATCCTATTCCAGATTGGAGCACCATCATGCCAGACCAGACTTTATCCTATTTTCAGAAACAGATTCACCATTGCCAGCTCTGCCCACGCATGTGCGGCATTGACCGCAGCATTCAGAGAGGTTTCTGCCAGGCTCCGTCCGGTGTAGTGGCTGCCAGGGCCGCACTGCACTACTGGGAAGAACCCTGCATCAGCGGCACCCGGGGAAGCGGCACCGTATTTTTCAGCGGATGTACCCTGCGCTGCTGCTTCTGCCAGAATCACAAGATCAGCCGCGACCTATACGGCAAAACACTGACTGCACGTGAGCTGGCCAATGTCTTTTTGCGCCTTCAGGATCAGGGTGCCAACAACATAAGCCTGGTAACCGCCACCCATTTTCTGCCCTGGATCATCCCGGCACTGGATCTTGTCAAAGACCGGCTGAGCATTCCTGTTGTCTACAACTGCGGCGGTTATGAACGGACGGAAACGATCGAGGCGCTGAAGGATTATGTGGATATCTGGCTTCCGGATCTCAAATACGAAAACTCTGAACTGTCTGCGCGCTACTCCCAAGCTCCTTTCTATTTTCAGGCTGCCGCGAAAGCAATTGCGCAGATGATCCGCCAGACCGGGAACCCGCACCTCAAAAAGATACCCGGAGAAGCAGCCCCGGTCATGGACCGCGGAGTCATCATCCGGCATCTGGTTCTTCCCGGCAGTAAGGATGACTCCATCCGGCTGATGCACTGGATCGCAGAGCAGCTGCCAAAGGACAGCTTTTATATCAGCCTCATGAGCCAGTATACCCCCTATGAACAGAATCCGCAGTTTCCGGAACTGAACCGCCGCATCACCAGCTACGAATACCAGAAGGTTGTGGATACTGCCCTGGATCTTGGACTCACACAGGGATTTATGCAGAAAAAAAGCAGCGCCAGAGAAGAATATACACCGGCCTTTGATCTGGAAGGCCTGTAATATCCTGCGTAGCTGCGCTGCCGGACACGTTGTTTCAGACATGATTTAAGCGGATACCAAAGGTTTACATCTTTGATATCCGCTTTTAATTCACTTCGTCCACTGGACTGTACCTCACTTTTTCGGTTTATACGTTCCCTTATTCAGTTTTTGTTTTCTCTGACCTTCTGACTGTTTCTTATCTGATGTTTGTTTCTTATTTTCTTCCTGTCCGATTCTGAAATCTATCACCCTAACTGCACTTTCTCGTCATACAGCTAAAACAATTCTTTTCAGTTTTTAACAGGTTTCTCAAATGAAGTTTGTCAGGTTTCGTTCTGGTCTGTTGGAAAACTTTTAAATACTGCTAAACTATTTCGGTGGTCCGTACCTCCTTTTCTTAGATTTTTGAAATCCGTTTCGTTTCCGGATTTCTGATCTGGAGTTTTCTGCTCCTTTTTGTTTCTCTTTCTTTGTTGTCTTTATAATAGCAGATTGTTTCTGATATGTCAATATGTTTTTGCATTTTTTATTAGTTTTATCTATTTATTTTGATTATTTTGTGTATTATTTTTAATTTGTTTGATTATTTTAAATTATTAATACACTGCTGCTTCCTGCACCATCAGCGTGGGATAACCGGCTGCCCGCAAGGTCTTTTCCATCCAGGCTGCATTATCCAGATTTAAGTAAGCCCCCACCCGTACCTTATACAGGCCATCCTGGTAGACAAGAAATGCCGGATAACCGGCTGCCTGAAGCTGGCTGAGAAGTCCCTGCGCCAGATCCTTATCCGCGTATGCCCCAACCTGGATCTGATAATACTCCGGCTGCCCCTCCGGACTTCGCAGTGTATTCAGAATCCCGTCAGCGATGGCCCGGGCCGTGTGCTCAAACTGCGCATCAAACCGCTGGTTATCTTCCGGATTGTCCAGAAAACCAACCTCCACCAGAACTGCAGGCATTTCTGTTTTTCGCAGGACAATGAGTCCGGGCCGTTCTGTGGTCCCCAGGTCATTCCACCCCGCCTGCCCAAGCTCAGCATTGATGTTTGAAGCCAATTGCTCTGCCTCCCCGCCACGCGAAAAGATCAGGCTTTCTGTGCCGGAGGCAGTTCCCGGAACCGGCATGGCATTCCGGTGGAAAGAAACAAAATAATCTGCCTCCCAGTTATTCGCCATCTGTGCTTTCTGAAGTGGACTCTGGTACACATCCTGCACCCTGGTATAGCCCACATCTACACCATCCTCACTCAAAATCTGTCCGACTGCCAGCGCCATCCGCAGATTATCATTTTTTTCCTGTCTTCCCTGGTAAACCGCACCCGGATCTGTTGTCCCGCCATGACCGGCATCCAAAATCACTTTCTTTGTCTCTGCCAAAATAAAAAACTTCCTTTTCCTACTGTTCTCTTAATACAATATGAAAAGGAAGTTTCTCTGGTGTCGCAATGCAGCACGGTTCCCGCCTGCAGCTTTTGCCGGAAGCTTTTCAGGCTACTCTTCTACGTCCACCCCGCGCGGGCCAACATGAGTGGAAAATACAATCTGGGTACTGGTCTTGCCAAATTTCTGCAGCTGACCAATGAAAATATCCAGCTCCATGGTACTCTGGAAGGCTACTTTCAGCAGCATTGAATAGTCTCCGGTCACACAGTTGCACTCAAGTACATTGGGAATGCTTTCCGCATATGCATAAAACTTCGGCTTATCCTCCGGTGTCACATCCAGATTGATAAAGGCAATGATATGATATCCAAGCCTAATGGGATCTACCTGGGCATGATAGCCTGCGATCACGCCATCCTTCTCCAATTTCTCAATGCGGGCTGACACAGCCGGAGAAGAAAGAAAGGTATTCTCTGCCATGGTCTTTAATGAAATGCGCGCATTATCCTGCAAAAGCTTTAATATTTTTCTGTCGATGTCATCCATAATTCTATATCTCCTCTCCATATGAAAAAGAATGTGCTTTGGCACATTCTCGCGCCGAGGCGCGGTTGCTTCGGCAACCATCTACCTCTGCGCCGAGTGCGCTTCCTCGCGGAGCATTTTTATATGATAGGACGCAATTTCCTATCATATAAAAAAGGCGCCCGAACCCTCTGTTCGAACGCCTTTGCTCTTAACACTTAATCTTGTAATGTATCATACCCTTTTCTAATCTGCTTGTCAATAAAAAAATTTAAGAAAGAAAGCTCTTACGCTTCAGCCAATTACAAACAGCAAAACACACCCGGCCAGAAATCCCCAGAAGCCCGGTGTTTTCAGAAGGATCACTGCGATCGGTTTCTCCTGATAAACCCAGCCGGAAAACCATGGAATCTTTCGGTAATGGGAGGCAAGAATGATCACTGCGATCACCATGCTGACATAGGCAAAGATATTGATACAGCCATATCCGATCAGAGCAAGGATATTTCCACTATCCATTCCATGAGACATCATAATCGGCAGTACTCCGCCCATCAGGTTGATCAGCATATGCAGCATGATGTTATAGCGGATTCTTCCGGTGCTGCTGTAGAGCCATGCAAAAACCATACCCAGAAGCAGCGCATAAAAAAACTGATAAAAATTTCCGTGAAACAGTGCAAAAAACAGACCGGAAAGGATTACGGCAGTCTTCTGTCCGTATGGTACGAGACGGTCGATCAGATATTTTCGAAACACAAGCTCTTCCATCACGGGCGCGATCAGCACCGTTGTCAGAAAGATCATACCCATATCCATCTGCTCAATCGCTTCTGCTACCGGATTCCCATACGCTGTTCCTCTGAGGATTCCCACTGCCTCCATCAAAAGGCCGCCGATCATATTTCCAAGATAGGTAAGGCCATAGCAAAAAACCAGCATGCCCAGAAACTGACCTAACCGTATTTTCTTTTTCTCCTTCATTTCGCAGGACGGAATCCGTCCCATCAGCCAGGCAAACAACGGGAAAGCGACACCGTACATAGCAAATTCTGACACCAGAAGAGCCGCACGCGTAAGCGCACGGCTCTCTCCAAAGATCAGAATAAGCGGCTTAAGCAGCGCGCCAAGAAGAAGCGGCGCTGCGGTAGAAACCGCCAGGAATGTGGTATACGCCCAGCATATCCTGGATATCTGTCTTCTGGTTTCCATAGGATTATACGTCCAGCGTGTCGATCTTGGCTGCTCTGGCCTCGACTTCCTTCTTCTGGATGTCGCCAGGAGCCTGCTCATAGCGGCTGAACTCGTACTCATATAAGCCGATACCGCCGGTCATGGAGCGAAGATCCGTATTATAGCCAAACAGTTCAGACATCGGGATGTCAGCTTCGATCACCTGTTTGCCGTGGTGATCGGAGTTCATACCGAGAACACGTCCTCTTCTGCGGTTTAAGTCACCCATAACGTCACCGGTAAATTTATCCGGAACGGTTACCTTCAGGGAAGCAATCGGCTCTAAGAGAACCGGATTTGCCTCCATAAAGCCTTTCTTGAAGGCCATCATGGCAGCGGTCTTGAAGGCCATCTCGGAGGAATCCACCGGATGATAGGAACCATCCACGAGGGTAGCCTTGACACCGACTACCGGATATGCAGCCAGCGGACCCTTTACACAGCTTTCCGCCACACCTTTTTCGACTGCCGGGAAGTAGTTCTTCGGAACAGCACCGCCGAACACCTTCTCCTCGAATACATATGGATGCTCCAGATCTCCAGACGGTTCAAAGATCATCTTAACATCGCCGTACTGACCATGGCCGCCTGACTGTTTCTTATATTTGCCCTGAACCTCAACTTTCTTTCTTAAGGTTTCGCGGAATGCAAATTTCGGCTTGCTGAGCTCGATCTCCACTTTGTAACGGCCAAGGAGCTTGCGGACTACCACCTCTAACTGCTGGTCACCGATGCCGTATAACAGAAGCTGACGGTTTTCTTTGTCATTTACAGATTTTAAGGTTAAATCCTCTTCCATCAGTTTTGCCAGTGCGCTGGAAACCTTATCCTCATCACCCTTGGTTACGGTCTTATAGCGCATATAAGTATACGGAGTAGAGGTCTGCGGTTTGTGGTATACGATCGGTGCGGAACGCAGGGCAATGGTATCACCGGTCTGGGTTACACCGAGCTTTGCTACAGCACCGATATCGCCTGCGCGCAGCTCCGGAACCTCAATGGTATCCTTACCGCGCAGCAGATACAGCTTACCAACTTTCTCCTCCGTGTCCTTGTTGACATTGTAGATGGTGCTGTCCGGTTTTAAGATACCGGTGCAGACCTTCATAAGAGAGTATTTGCCGATAAATGGATCTACGATGGTCTTGAATACTCTTGCGGATAAGGAAACCTGGTCGTTGTATTTGGCAGTGAAGCGCTCACCGGTGGAGACGTCAACACCGATACACTCAAACTTGTCCGGAGTCGGAAGGTAACGGTCAATGACCTGTAAAAGGGTCTTGAAGCCCTGGCAGTTTGCGCCGGAACCCATCAGGACCGGAACAATGGAGCCATCTATAACATGTTCCCGCAGAGCGCCCTGGATTTCTTCCAGTGTAAACTCCTCGCCGGAGAAATAACGCTCCATGTACTCCTCACTGGTCTCTGCCACTGCCTCTAAGAGAGCATCTCTGGCAATGCCCAGGTTTTTCTGGGAGTAGTCAGGAATCTCGCATTCTTCGTAATCACTCAGATTGGTGAAACGTCTGCCGGCCATCTTGACAACGTTTACATATCCGACAAACTTTTCATTTTCACGGATCGGGAGCTGGAACGGAGCAATACATCTGCCGAACCGTCTCTCTAATTTCAGTACAAGCTCTCTGAAGCTTGCGTGGTCGTCGTCCATGTTGGTGACAAAAATGATGCGCGGCAATTTGAGCTTATCGCACAGCTCCCATGCCTTTTCCGTGCCGACCTCGATGCCTGCCTTGCAGTTTACAACAATGATCGCCGCATCAGCCACACTGACTGCTTCTTCTACTTCACCGACAAAGTCAAAGTAACCCGGGGTGTCCAGGATGTTGATCTTCATCATGCCTTCATCGCCCTGATACTCGATCGGGATCAGTGACGTGGAGATGGAAAACTGACGTTTGATTTCTTCCTTGTCATAGTCGCTGATGGTGTTACCGTCAACAACCTTGCCCATGCGCTTGGTGACTCCGGTTACCAGGGCAAGCGCTTCTGCAACCGTCGTCTTGCCGGCCCCGCCGTGACCAAGTAAAACGACGTTTCGGATCTGTTTCGTACCATAAACGTTCATATAATTCCCTCCTGTACATCAAATTTAGTCTATAACGATATTCTACTAAAAAAGTTCGAAAATTTCAAGTAGGATATACGATTTGCACAAATTATTTTATAACACTATCATGATTTAAAGCAATAAAGCATTGACAACATTTTCAGATTATCATAGAATAGCTGTTAGTATTAAAAGTAACCTATGACAGGAGAATTCTGAAATGAAAGACACCACATTTGGTTTTATCGGTCTGGGCCTGATCGGCGGATCTATTGCCAGAGGCATCAAGCGTGCCTGCCCGGCCGCCCGGATCATGGCATATATGCGCACCCGCGCAAAGCTGGAACAGGCAAAAGAAGACGGGATCGTCGATGTAATCCTGGACGGCATCGGGGAACCTCTGCTGGAATGTGATATCATATTTTTATGCACTCCGGTAGAGTACAATGCCCAGTACCTGACACAGATCCGCCCATTCTTAAAGCCGGGTGCCCTGATCACCGATGTCGGTTCCACCAAGGAAGATATCCACCGTGTCGTTACCACGCTTCACATGGAGAAATTTTTCGTGGGCGGACATCCCATGGCAGGTTCTGAAAAAACCGGTTATGAAAACTCGACCGATCATCTTCTTGAAAATGCCTACTACATTGTGACACCGACCGCAAAGACAAAGCAGGAAGATGCCGACCGGCTGGTTGAAATTGCCAGATCCATCAGCTCCATCCCCATCGTTCTGGATTATCATGAGCATGACCGGATCGTGGCTGCCATCAGCCATCTGCCTCACCTGATCGCTTCCAGCCTGGTAAACCTCGTAAAGGATTCCGACAATCAGAACGAGCTCATGAAACGTCTGGCCGCAGGCGGTTTTAAGGATATCACCCGCATTGCATCCTCCTCGCCGGAGATGTGGGAGCAGATCTGCATGACCAATACCGGCAACATCATCGATATGATGGAACACTATATTGCTTCCTTAACCCAGATCCTGGACTCTTTAAAGCAGCACCGCGGAGATGACATCTATGAGCTTTTTGATACCTCCCGCACATACCGTAACTCCATCTCGGAAAGCAGGAAGGGATCCGTCACCCCGGAGTATTCCTTTACCGTAGATATCGTCGACGAGCCAGGTGCAATCTCTACGCTGTCCTGTATCTTAAGCGCCCGCGGCATCAGCATCGGCAACATCGGCATCAACCATAACCGGGAGCAGGGCGAGGGTGCCTTAAAGATTGTTTTCTATAACAAGGAGTCCATGGAACAGGCATGGGCGCAGCTGAAAAAATATAATTACGAACTGATTCCGAAGCACTAGCATGCCTTCCTGGCTTTCCGGCATGCTTCCCGGCTTTGATCAGAGAAACGGAGCTTATTCTCATGAAATTTAACCCACTTAGCGGATTGCGTGGAGAAGTCACCATCCCTGGTGACAAATCCATCTCACACCGCAGTGTTATGTTTGGCTCCCTGGCAAAGGGAACCACAAAGATCACCGGCTTTCTGCAGGGTGCAGACTGCCTCTCCACCATCTCCTGTTTCCGGAAGATGGGCATTTCCATCGAAAATCTTGAAGATACCGTTTTGGTACACGGTAACGGTCTTCATGGCTTAAAAAAGCCGGACAGTGTGCTTGACTGCGGCAACAGCGGCACCACCACCCGGCTGATTTCCGGTATTCTCTCCGCCCAGAATTTTTCCGTGACCCTCACCGGAGACGCCTCTATCCAGAAGCGCCCCATGAAGCGCATCATGGATCCCTTAAGTCAGATGGGCGCAGACATCACCAGTGTAAACGGCAACGGCTGTGCACCCCTTGCAATCAACGGACGGACACTGCATGGAATCCATTACCAGTCTCCGGTGGCATCTGCCCAGGTAAAATCGGCCATTCTCCTGGCAGGGCTTTACGCGGAAGACGAAACAAAAGTAACAGAGCCTTCCCTCTCCCGCAACCACACCGAGCTGATGCTAAAAGAATTCGGTGCTGATGTCCGCACAGAAAAAACCACTGCCATTATACGACCGGCCGAAGAACTGTTTGCAAAGGAGATTGCCGTTCCGGGTGATATTTCCTCGGCTGCTTTTTTCCTGGCCGCCGGACTGATGATCCCCCATTCTGAGCTCCTCATAAAAAATGTAGGCATCAATCCGACCCGCGACGGTATGATCCATGTCTGCCGGGCCATGGGCGGTGATCTGACCCTCTTAAATGTCCGCATGACCGGCGAGCCGGTAGCCGACATTCTGGTCCGCACCAGCAGTCTGCACGCCACCGACATCCACGGCGACATCATACCGACCCTGATCGATGAGCTCCCGATGATCGCAGCCATGGCCTGCTTTGCAGAGGGTGACACCATCATCCGTGACGCAGCTGAATTGAAGGTCAAGGAGTCCAATCGTATTGCCGTTATGGCAGAAAACTTAAGTGCCATGGGCGCTGATGTAGAAGAGACCGTGGACGGCATGATCATCCACGGCGGCAAACCGCTCCACGGCGCCACCATCGACAGTCACCTCGACCACCGCATTGCCATGACCTTTGCCATCACCGCCGCCCTGGCTGAGGGCGAGACGGAGATCCTCGGTGCCGAATGCGTCAACATCTCCTATCCTGACTTCTACCAAGACTTAAATAAACTAGCTCAATAATTTTAGCCAGAAATATACAGTCAAAAATTATCCCGGCATATGGGAGTGCCGGGATAATTTTTTCGCGTACTTTCGCCACAACTCTTTTTTAAGATTCTCTTACAACCTTTTTAAATCCCTTGGCATCCTTTTCCCAATCGTCTATAATAAACACCATCGGGGTTTTTCTGCCCTGCAGAGGCCCTTCAAATTTCTAACTTAGGAGATATCTGACTCATGAAGAAAACACGCATGAAAGCTCTGCTTCTCGGGTGCATCTGCGCGGTGACGACAGCCCTGTCTGCCGTTCCTGCCTCTGCTGCCACCGTTGTCGCAGGCGGTTCCGCAGCCACAAACGATCCGGCCCTCACCGCAGCACCGGGAACCCATACCGAACAGCAGTCCGGCGGCACTTCCGTTGACAAGCCATCCGCACCACCCACCGTCTGGGTCGTAGGCGACTCCACCGCAGCCGCATTCAGCGACACCACCTACTACTCCCCGCGTTACGGCTGGGGCACCCAGCTCGGCCTGTATCTGCAGGGTGTCAATATCCGCAATCTTGCCATCTCCGGCACCAGCTCCAAGTCCTACTCGGACACGAACCAGTATCAGACTCTGCTGCAGAGTGTGCAGGCCGGTGACTATGTGCTGATCGGTTTTGGCCATAACGACGAACGTACCGAACAGGGGCGCTACTCCAACCCGACCGGTTCTGTTTCCAGCAGTGGTTCTTTCCAGTACAACCTCTATGAAAAGTACATTAAGCCGGTGAAGAACAAACAGGCAAATCCGATTCTGGTTACCCCGATCGTTCGCCGAAATGCAGCCAGCAACTATACCGGCGAAGACGGACACATCACCACCTCAAAAAAGAATGAGGAAGGCACCTTCCAGGGCGGCGATTACGCCAAGGCCATCCGTCAGCTGGGTGTTGGAAAGAGTGTTCCGGTTCTGGACTTAACCGCCCGCACCAAAGATGTTTACGAACGCCTGGGCGCCGACGGTGTAAAGAACCGCCATGCGCAGACCTCTGACCGCGATGTCAGCATCGACAACACTCACACCAACCTCTACGGTGCCCAGTGCAATGCCTGGTTTATTGCTGATGAGCTTTTAAAATCCAACTCAGGACTGAAAAACTACGTCATTTCCAACCCACAGGTGCCGCAGTATGACAGCAGCTCTTTAAATGCCGGCTACCATGCCAGGAGCTTTACCGCACCGGCCGGAGTAAGCAGCATCTTCTCCACCGCAGGTGACTGGAAACCAACTGTATTCGGAAATATTGACGGTTATGAGTACTTGAACAACATGTACTTCTGTCTGCAGGGCGGTAATGACAATTCCTTCCACCTGGCAGTCGGTACCGGATCCGGCGCAACAAGGACCCAGCAGGTGGGCGGTATTGAGCAGGGAAGCGATGGTCTTGCCATGTTCTACCGTGAGGTTCCGGCCTCCGCAAACTTCACCTTATCTGCAGATATTACCATCAACGCCTACAATGCATCCGTCTTAAATTCCTTCGGCCTGATGGTGCGTGACGATATCTACCTCGACACCGTCATCAACGATACCCTGGGCGATTATGTGGCAGCCGGAGAGCTTCAGCTTTCCTCTGCTTCCCCGTGGAACTGCTTCGCAAGAAAGAACGGACAGCTTATCTCCGGCGGCACCGCTTCCCGCGTCTACAAGGCCGGCGAAACCGTTCATGTAGAGATCCGAAAGGGACCGGATGGATACACCTGTGTATTCGGTGACAACGCACCGGTATCTGCAGGCTTTGACTTTCCATTAACTGCTGTAGACTCTGACCATGTATATGTCGGCCTGTTTGTCGCACGCAGTGCAGATGTTACCTTCAGAAATGTCAATTTAATCTATCAGTAAAACCCGAAAAGGCCCGGAGCGTTTTGCTCCGGGCCTTTCGTTTGTTTTATCAATTTATCTTTCGTCGGTGTCCCAGTTGTGATATACAGCCTGTACATCGTCATCATCATCCAGAAGATCTAACAGACGGTTCATATATTTGATGTCGTTCTCATCAGTCAGCTCAACCCATGTCTGCGGGATCATGGTAACATCAGCCTCCATCATCGGGATTCCCTCTTTCTCCAGGGTCTCGCGAACGGCACTGAAATCGTCCGGATCTGTGATGATCTCAAAGCTGTCCTCCTCCTCAGAGAAGTCCTCCGCACCTGCATCCAATGCCATCATCATCAGCTCATCTGCGTCAAGATCACACTCTTCCTTGTCGATAATGATCTGGCCCTTCTTGTCGAACATGAAGGATACGCTGCCCTGGGTACCGATATTTCCGTTGCCCTTTGTAAATGCACTTCTTACATTTGCAGCAGTACGATTCTTGTTGTCAGTCAGGGTATCAACGATGACTGCAACACCGCTCGGGCCGTAACCCTCGTACGTGAGCACCTCGTAGTTTACGGAGTTAGCATCACCTGCTGCCTTTTTGATACCACGGTCAATGGTGTCGTTCGGCATATTGTTTGCCTTTGCCTTTGCGATAACATCACGAAGCTTGCTGTTGTTTGCCGGATCCGGGCCGCCCTCTTTTACTGCTACGGCAAGCTCACGGCCGATAACGGTAAAGATTTTTCCCTTTGCTGCATCGTTCTTTTCTTTTTTGTGCTTGATATTGGCAAATTTAGAATGTCCTGACATAAAATAACGCTCCTTACTTTATACTTTCTCTTTTCGTCCTAATCCGCCTGCCCAGTGTCGATTCTGTTCAGGCGAACAACATCTTTTCTATTTTAACACTAATTTTCTTCGCTTGCAAGAGTCTGCGGCAATTTCGTTACCCGAACTGAGTGGATCATCTTGTTCTCCACCTTCAGTACACAGAACCGGTAACCCAGATACTCGATCTCCGGCTGCTCGTCATCTCCCGGAATGCGGTCAAGGCGGGAAATCAGAAGTCCATTGATGGTATCGTAGTTTTCCAGGTCTTCCTCCGGGAAGACAATGCCAAGCTCTTCCTGCGCTTCGTCAAGCGGTGTCATGCCGCTCATGATCAGGGCATCTCCCTCTCCACGGACAATGTACTGCTCATCCACATCATATTCATCAAGGATATTGCCCACGATTTCCTCCAGAATGTCCTCCATGGTAACGATTCCGGCTGTCTGGCCATACTCATCAATGACAATCTCCATATGGATCTTCTGGGACTGCATCTCCTTGAACAGGGAGTTGATATTTCGGGTTTCCGGAATAAAGTGAGCCGGCCGCAGAACTCCCGGTACATTGGCGATCTCCATTCGCGATTCCTGCAGATTTTCAGCATGAAACAGTACGTCCCGCATATGTACAGTACCGATGATATCGTCCAGATCTTTTCCGTAGACCGGATATCTGGAATTCTTTGCCTCCTTCAGAACAAAGTGGGCCGCTTCTCTTAGGGACATGGAACCGTCCAGAGCCACTATGTTCTTGCGGTGAGTCATGATATCACCGGCTTCTTTATCATTAAATTCAAAGATATTGGTGATCATCTCGGCCTCGCTGGACTCCAGGACCCCCTGCTCGTGGCCTTCATTGACCATGTCTTTAATATCTTCTTCTGTTACATTTTCCTGCCTTGATCTGATAAACCTCCAGATTGCAAAGCCTGCCGCCAGGAAAAGCAACACCACACCTGCCAAAAGGATCAGGCGCGAATAACCATCGTCCATACTGATCTTGTTATCTCCTTCCTCTTCTTTTTGTATACACCATACATTTTGATTGTATGAAACTTCTTCCGCTTCGTCAAGATAAAATCACGCATTTACGCCATTTTCCCTTCTGCAAGGGACTTTGTGTCATCACAGCGAACTATGTAGTCAGCTCCAGACTCACGCGAAGGGCCTGGTTTACCTGTTCTAACAGTTCATCATCAATATGGCAGATCCGTTCTTTGAGCCGCTGCTTGTCAATGGTCCGCAGCTGCTCCAGCAAGATCACGGAATCCTTGATCATATCGCTTTTCCGCGCAGACAATTCCACATGCGTTGGCAGCTTTGCCTTATTCATGCGGGAGGTAATTGCCGCACAGATCACGGTAGGACTGTGTCGGTTTCCAACATCATTCTGGATGATGAGCACCGGCCGTACACCGCCCTGCTCCGAGCCTACCACCGGCCGCAGGTCCGCATAATAGATATCGCCTCGTCTGATAATCACAGTTTCACACTCCGTCACTGGTCTTCAAAGGTATTATTGCCCTTTGCCAGGCGGCGTATACACGGCTGCCCGTTTTTCTATAGATTATCTTATTCAGCGAAACAGTCCATGGTTCCCACGACCTTGCCGCCGCGGTAATAAACACGCGGCACGCGCTTTCCGATATCACATACCATCTCATAATGGAATCCGCCGCAGAGCTCTGCCAGATGCTCCATGGTGATTTCCTCGTCTCCGTCTTTTCCGATCAGGGTAACCGGTGTATCCACGTCAGCCTCCATGATATCCGTCACATCCACCATGAGCTGGTCCATGCAGACCCGTCCCAGAATGCGGGCACGTTTACCGCAGATCAGCACATAGCCACAGTTGGACAAGCTTCGCGGATATCCATCCCCATATCCCACTGCCACGGTAGCTATACGCATGGTGCGCTCCGTCACATAGGTACCGCCATAGCTGATCTCCTCTCCCGGTCCGAGTTCCTTTACATAGGTCACGAAAGATTTTAAACCCAGCGCCGGCTTTAACGGCACCTTGTCTTTCTGTACTTCTTCGGATGGATACATGCCATACATGGTAATGCCGGCGCGTACGCAGTTTAAATTCGCCTGCGGCAGATCGATGATGCCGGCGCTGTTGGAACAGTGTTTGATCGGGATTTCTAGACCGCGTGCTTTCAGCAGCTCCGTAAAATGAAGATAACGACCTAACTGAGTCATAGCCGACGTCTTCTCCATCTCATCGGCCCTGGAAAAATGTGTGAACAGGCCCTCGACCTCAATGCCGGGAAGCGCACCGATAGCAGCTGCAAGATCCGCTCCGGATTCATCTGCCTCAAGACCAATGCGGCGCATGCCGGTATCCAGAGCCAGATGGATCTTTGCTGTTTTTTTCATATTTACCGCTGCCTCAGACAGCGGCTTTGCCTGCGCCATGGTAAAGATAGCCGGACGGATCTCGTTCTCGATCAGTTCCTGATAGCGGGAAGGGTGGGTCACTCCCAGGATCAGGATCATCTTCTGAATGCCGTTGCGGCGCAGCAGCATGGCTTCGTCTGCGGTGGCCACCGCAAAGCCATCCACATAATCTTCGATGGCAGCAGCTACCGGCACAGAGCCATGCCCGTAAGCATCTGCCTTGATCACTCCGAGCATGCCCGTCTCCCGGTCAATATTTTTGCGCATGGATTCCAGATTAAAAACAATGGCATCCAAATCTACAGGTGCATAAACCCGCATATACTGCATGTGCTTCATACTCTTGTTCTGTTCCTCGTTTCTGTCTGTTTTGCCGTTTCCGGCTTTTTTGTTTTATCTGTTTAAGCTTCTTTTAAAATACTGTCTGCCAGATCTGTGGCAAGTACGCTATTCTCTCCCAATGCCGCTGCCGCATACTCCCCGGCACGTCCGTGCACATACACGCCAAATGCTGCTGCCTCCGCGCCATCCATGCCCCGGGCCAATAATCCTGCGATCACGCCGGTCAGCACATCGCCGGATCCTCCCTTGGCCATGGCACTGCAGCCGCTCCGGTTGATCCAGGCGGCACCATCCTTATCGGTAATGACTGTGACCGCATCCTTGAGCACACAGACCGCCCCATAGCGGGCACTGTAGGCTCTTGCCTCCTCCAGCGGATCCTTTTTTAGATCTGCTATGGGAACCGAAGTCAGGCGGCTCATCTCCCCCATATGGGGCGTGATAATGATGTTCTCCGTAAAATAGCGTGTCAGGTAAGGATGGGATGCCACACAGTTAAGTCCGTCTGCGTCCAGCACAATGGGAACATAGGAATCTGACAAAACCGTCTCCAGAAGATATTCCGTATATGCCTCCTGTCCCAGGCCGGGTCCTGCCACGATCACGTCGGCCCAGGCACACTCCGCCTCCAGGATTTTCTGCATAGTCTCCTCCTGATCCGGATCATAACAGCTTATGATTGCTTCTGGAAGCTGTGTCTGAAGAACCTGCCGGTTTTCCGGCACAGTCAGGATCTTCACCAGACCGGCGCCGGTACGGTAAGCACCAAGCGCTGAAAAATAAGCCGCTCCGCTCATGCCTCTGCTTCCCGCGATGACCAGAACTTTGCCAAATGTCCCTTTATTCCCATCCGGCTGACGCTTTGGAAGCCAGGACAGATCATCCGGTGTAATCAGCTTTGCATCCCATCCGGCCTTCAGCAGACTGGCCTGAGGGAATCCGATGTCGGCTACCACAAGGTTTCCTGCATAATATTTTCCGGGATAAAGCAGAAGACCGGTTTTTGCAAAGCCAAAGGTCACGGTAATATCGGCCTCCAGGGCAATTCCCATGATTTCACCGGTCGTTCCATGGATCCCGGACGGCGTGTCTACCGCGATCACTCCGGTTCCATACTGCTCCCGCAGAGAAGCCAGCATTTCCAGGACCTTCCGGTATTCCCCGCCAATTTCCCGGCCAAGACCGATCCCAAACACTGCATCAAGAATGATATCACATGGTGCCTCCTGATACTCTGCTGCCGTGCACTGCGCAAGATCCAGATTTCGGGCGATCTGCTTCTGAGTCTTCATCTCTTCTGAATCGTGCTCCGGATTGCCGACAAGCAGGAGACTTACGTTATATCCGCGTCCCTGCAGGATGCGTCCTGCTGCCACTCCGTCCGCGCCATTGTTTCCGGTACCACACACAGCCAGGATCCGGGCTTTTTTCCCCAGATTCCGCTCTTTCGCCATATGCTCTGCGGCCTCCGCCACAGCCAGGGCAGCCCGCTCCATAAGCACCATGGACGGAATGCCGATGTTTTTTATGGTATTCTGGTCAATCGCTTTCATCTGCTGTGCCGTTACTGCGTAATCCATGTTCCGTCTCCTCTCTGATTCCGCTCCCCTGTAAAGGATGGATGGAAACTCAAAAAACCGGCAGGCAGGAGAACTGATCGTATCCCCGCCTGTCGGCTTTTACCTCTGTTTCGCTCTGCCTCTAGGACTCTCTCTGAGCTTTCTTTTCCTCTTCCTCTTTCCGGTCCTGCATGCTGCATACCCGATAAGACAGGCGCATAAGGCTCTCGGAAAGATGAACATTCTCCACCACAACATCGTCCGGAACATTCAGATCCAGATGGGCAAAGTTCCAGATTCCTTTAATTCCCGCATTGACCAGACGGTCAGCCAGCTCCGGAGCTTTTGTTTTCGGAATGGTCAGTGCTGCCATCTGAACATCATTATCTTTGATAAACTGCTCCAGATCATCTACTCCGCGGATCTCAATTCCGCGTACCACAAGCCCGATCAGTCTCGGGTTAATGTCAAACATGCCTTTGATCATAAAACCGCGCTTTTCAAAATTTGCATAATTTGCAATGGCCTGACCAAGATTTCCGGCACCAATAATGATCAGGTTATGCTGGCGGTCGATTCCAAGGATCTTTCCGATCTCTGTATACAGGTATTTTACGTTATAACCATAACCCTGCTGACCGAATCCTCCAAAGTTATTTAAATCCTGACGAATCTGGGAAGCAGTCACCTTCATCCTGGTACTCAGCTCATTGGATGAGATACGCTCTACACCTGATTCCAAAAGCTCTCCGAGATAACGGTAATACCTCGGGAGTCTTGTAATAACTGCTTTGGATATCTCTCTGTTTTCCATGTTGCACATCTCCTATACGTAAACTATTAAAATCTATTATAACCGTTTGCGAAATCTATGTCAATGTTCAAACAATTTCGAAACAAAAAATCAGAAGAAAGTCCTTTACAAGTGTTGAAAGCCTATATTATACTTGATAAGTCTTATAGTAGAAAACGTAACGAAATGGAGTTATCTATGATTTTATCATGCAATCACATCAGCAAAGCCTTCGGCACGGATGAGATTCTGTCCGAAGTATCTTTTCATATAGAAGATCAGGAAAAGGCTGCCATCGTAGGCATCAACGGTGCCGGAAAGTCTACTCTCTTAAAGATCATTGTCGGCGAGCTGTCAGCGGATTCCGGCGAGGTCGTTCTCGCAAAGGGCAAAACCCTCGGCTACCTGGCGCAGCACCAGGATCTGGACAGCAGCCGTACCATCTATGAGGAATTAAAAGAAGTCAAGCAGCCCATCATCGATATGGAACAGCAGATCCGCGAGCTGGAGCTCAATATGCAGAATGCCTCCGGAGAAGCACTGGAACAGATGCTGGCTGCATACAGCCGCTTAAGCCATACCTTTGAACTGGAAAATGGCTACGCATGGAAAAGTGAACTGACCGGTGTCTTAAAGGGCCTTGGCTTTACCGAAGACGAGTTTGACAAAACCGTGTCTACCCTCTCCGGCGGCCAGAAAACCCGCGTATCTTTAGGCAAACTGCTTCTCTCCCGCCCGGATATTATCCTTTTAGATGAGCCAACCAACCACCTGGACATGGAATCCATTGCCTGGCTGGAGACTTACTTGTTAAATTATAACGGAGCTGTCATCATCGTAGCCCACGACCGCTATTTCTTAAACCGAGTAGTCACCAAAGTGGTAGAGCTGGAGCAGGGGCATGCCTGCGTTTACCTTGGCAACTACACCGCCTACAGTGAAAAAAAGGCCATGATCCGAGCCGCCCAGATGAAGGCCTGGTTAAACCAACAGCAGGAGATCAGGCATCAGGAAGAGGTCATCACCAAATTAAAATCCTTCAACCGTGAGAAATCCATCAAGCGGGCTGAAAGCCGTGAGAAGATGCTTTCCAAGATCCAGGTGCTGGACAAGCCGGCTGAGATCCAGGATGAGATGCGCATCAGCCTGGAACCAAATATCGTCAGCGGCAACGATGTTCTCACCATCCGGGATTTAAGCAAATCCTTCGGCAGCACCCATCTTTTCTCCCATGTTGATATGGAAGTAAAGCGGGGAGAACGGGTTGCCATCATCGGCAACAACGGAACCGGCAAGACCACCATCTTAAAAATCATCAATGGTATGCTTCCTGCCGACACCGGCACCATCACCCTGGGTTCCAAGGTGCACATCGGCTACTACGACCAGGAGCATCACGTCCTTCATATGGAAAAGACAGTATTTGAGGAGGTACAGGATGCCTACCCGAATCTGACCAACACCCAGGTACGCAACATACTGGCTGCCTTCCTGTTCACCGGGGACGATGTATTCAAACGCATTTCTGACTTAAGCGGTGGCGAACGTGGCCGTGTTTCCCTGGCCAAGCTTATGCTCTCTGAGGCTAACTTTCTGATTCTCGATGAGCCGACCAACCACCTGGACATCATTTCCAAGGAGATTTTGGAGAATGCACTGAAACATTATACCGGAACTGTACTCTATGTCTCCCATGACCGTTACTTCATCAACCAGACTGCCACCCGTATTCTCGAACTGACTGGTCAGACCTTCTTAAACTATATCGGCAACTATGACTACTATCTGGAAAAGAAGGAGCTCATGAAGGAGCTCTATGTGGACCCCACGCATACCGGGCGCGACCGCGCCATCGGAACTGCAGCCGCAAACGGCAGCTTAAAAGCTACGGGAGTTCCCGGCATGACAAAGTCCTCAGCAGAAACCGAGGTCAAGCTGGACTGGAAAGCCCAGAAAGAGGAGCAGGCCCGCATCCGCAAACGTCAGAACGACTTAAAGAAGGTCGAGGACGAGATTCACAGACTGGAGACCCGGGACAGCGAAATTGATACGCTTCTCTCTCAGGAGGAAATATACACCGACGTTACCCGCCTCGTGGAACTGAATAACGAAAAAGAGTCCCTCCAGCAAAAGCTGGAAGAACTCTATGAAACCTGGGAAGAGCTGGCAGAATAATCTGCCGGCTCTTTTTTCTGTGCTGCTACTGCTCATTCTCAATCTCACAAAACACCTGGTCCAGCTCCGCGATCAAATCTTTCACATTCTCAATGCCCACAGACATACGCAGAGTTGCGTCCGTCAGTCCGTTCTTTTCCTGAATTTCCTTTGGAACATCCGCATGGGTCTGCGTAGTCGGATAAGTCAGAAGCGTCTACACCATTCTCCAGGGATGCCACGACCTTTTCCAGATGGATACATTTTGTTTCAATCTCTCTTTCCATAAGCATTTTTATCTTCTATGTATTTAGTGGGTTTATTATCTCCAATTCCTGGATATATGTCAATACCTGTCTGTGAATGAAAACAAAAAGAGTGCGCCGCAAAGCACACTCTCTTAAAATCAGGTTATGAGCAAGACGATAAGCCGGGTTATGTCGTTGAATGGTCATCTATCTAGACCAGATGTCACCACCTGGTTCAAGCAACCTACCCGAAAGCAGACGGGCCGCCTTATGCTTTCTGTTCGGTCTTGCTTCAAGTGGGGTTTACATGTGCCCCGTCTGTTACCAGACGGGCGGTAGTCTCTTACACTGCCCTTCCACCCTTACCGGCAAAGCCGGCGGTATATTTCTGTTGCACTGTCCCTGGAGTCACCTCCGCCAGACGTTATCTGGCACCCTGCCCTGTGAAGCCCGGACTTTCCTCTCCCGCAGCCTTTCGTTTCTGCGGCAGCGACCATTTGTCTTACTCAATGTTCCCTATTCTAGCATTATTCCCAGGCGCTGTCAAGTTCCGAAAATGACACATGAAAGCAGTATTTCACAAACCGGTTCAAACCTTAAAGCAGCTTCCGCCGATAAATTCCCGGATCAGGGAATTGTGCGGAATTTCCTCACTGCTGACACCCAGAAAATAATCCAGGAATTTCAGCAGGCGCTTGGCCTCTACATATTCCGCGCTGTCCCGTGGCACCGAAAAAAGCACCGGCTCAGCATACTGCTTCAGCACCGACAGTTCATAGACCAGAGCAGAGTTGAACATCACATCTGCATCCTCCTGGTACGGGAAAATATTTTCTTCTTCCCCCCGGCGTACCGACGGCCACATGCGAATAGTGTCCTGTGCAGAAGCGCCGCGGGTTCTCGCATCCCGCACAATACGGCGCAGCAGACGCCCATCTGTGGTCGGAATGCGGTTATGCTCGTCGATATTCAGCTGTGTCAGCGCACTGATGTAAATCTTAAACTTGTTCTTTCTCGGCAGCGCGTAGGAAAGTTTCTCATTGAGACAGTGGATTCCCTCAATGACCAGTACATCATCCGGTCCCAGAGTCAGAAAATCTCCGTGATATTCCCGCTGTCCCTTCACAAAATTATACTCCGGCATCTCCACTGTTTTTCCTGCCAGAAGATCTGTCATATTCTGGTTGAACAATGCCACATCCAGGCATTCCAGCACCTCATAGTTGTAGTTGCCATTTTCATCCCGCGGGCTGTCTACCCGGTTGACAAAGTAATTGTCCACCGCAATGGGATGCGGCTTTAAGCCTTTCGCCTTTAGCTGAATGGAAAGGCGATGGGAAAAGGTCGTTTTTCCGGAGGAAGACGGCCCTGCGATCATGACGATCTTCTTATCCGGCCGGCTTGCGATCTGCTCCGCGATATCACCGATCTTCTTTTCCATCAGCGCTTCCTGCATCAGGATCAGCTCACTGGCCTTTCCCTCACAGATCACATCATCCAGGGCACCTACTGTAGGCACCTCCAGCTGTCTGCCCCAGCTTTCTGTCTCGTCCAGCACCTCAAACAATTTCTCACGGTCATGAAACTCTGCCACCTGTTCCGGATTTTTTTGCTCCGGCAGAAGCAGCATCATACCATCCCGGTACAGGATCAGGTCAAAATATTTCAGATAACCTGTGTTCTGGACCATATAGCCGTAATAGTAATCCTCAAATCCGCCAATGCTGTACAGATTCACCCTGGAAACCCGGCGGTAATGGAACAGCCGTTCCTTCTCATACATGCGGTGATGACGGAAGATCTCAATGGCCTCATCCGTGGTCACATTGCGCTTCATGATCGGAATCTCTGCAGCTACATATTCCCGCATCTTTGCTTTGATCCGGTCTACCAGCTCCTGAGTTTTCTCAAAGCTTCCGGCGGATTCGATAAACAGGCCATTGGCAATCGCATATTCTACCGATACCTTTTGGATATGCTCTGCGCCGATCACTTCGTAAAAGGCCTTTAAAAGGATCAGCAGTACACTTCTGCGATAGGTCTGGATACCAGGCTTATCAGCTGCTGTGAGAAATTCCACACTTGTACCTTCTTTAACTTTTTTATGAAGCTCCTGAAGCTTTCCATCTACCGTAGCAAGCAGGATCTCATGTGAAAAAGACTCCTGCACTTCCTTTGCCACATCCTTCAGCAGGGTATCTTCGCTGTACTGTCTGTTTTCTCCCAATACGCATACATGAACCATAGACATTCTCCTTCCGTTCGGTTTCGTGATGATTCCGACAACGCTTAAAACACTCTGGCCGGAAAATCCGGCTCAGCCTGGATCACTTCGATGGTGCCGTCAGAAACACGTGCTACATACTCCGCCATAAACGGCACAAAGATGTGTTCCAGGCCATAGTGTCCTGCATCAATGACTGCCATGCCCTGCGCAGCCGCATCAATGGCATCATGATGTCCGATATCTCCGGTGACCAGAACCTCAGCCTTCTGCTGCAGTGCATAACGGATCATACTGCCTCCTGCCCCCGGAGACACCGCCACACGGCTGACCTTCTCGCCCACAGCTTTCTCTCCGTATACAAGCACAAATGGCAGCTCAAATACCTGCTTCACCTGTTCTGCCAAAGTATCCAGTGAAACCGGTTCTGCCAGCCTGCCGGCCTTTCCGATGCCCACCGGGATCCCGTTTACTTCCCCGGTTATCTCTAACGGCTGGCTATCCTGGATTTCAAGGCGTTTTGCAGCAAGATCTGCCATGCAGCCGGGGGCCGCGTCAAAATTGGTATGCATGGCAAAATAAGAAATATCCGCCTGCAATAGCGTTACGATCCGGCGGCTGATAAAATCCGTGTCATTGACCTGCTTCAATGCCCGGAAGATCAGCGGATGATGGGTCAGAAGAAGATCCGCATGCTCCAGCACTGCCTGCTCCACCACCCGGTCGGTCGCATCCAGCGCGACCAGCACCTTTTTTATTTTCTTATCTCCCCGTCCTGCCAGAAAGCCCGGATTATCCCAGTCACAGGCCAGGCTCCGCGGAGCCAGCTCTTCCAGTTTTTCAATCAGTTCCCTGCAAAGCATGGTATGCCTCCTTCGTCTCGTTTAACTCCTGTCTCAGGCTCTCTGCGCGTTTCTGTGCACCTTCCGTCTGCGTCAGGGACAGATGTGCCAGCAGCTCCTCTCCCTGAGCCAGCTCCCGCTCCAGAAATTCTCTTAAGACCGGGTCCTGTTTCCGGATCAGATCTGAGCCGTAACGATATTCGTATTCCTGCTCATAGTGCATGGATCCCGGAGCAGCATGCAGGATCACATAATATTTCCCCTCATCCATCAGCATCTGCTCTTCCAAAATGGAAATCCCCAGTTTTTCCAGTCCGTGCCGGAACGCAGAAAGCTCCGACTGGGGTGAGAGCACATAATGCTTCACACTATCATACATATGTGCACCGTCCCGGAGAATGCGCAGCATCAGTTCACCGCCCATTCCCGCAATGATCACGGTATCTGCCTCACCGGCCTTCAGCTCCTGCAACCCGTCGCTTAAGCGTGTCTCGATCCGGTCCTCCATATGATATTCCCGTACATGCTCTGCTGCCCTGGACAGGGGACCCTTTCGTACATCCATAGCAACTACGTGCCTGACGGTTCCAGTCTCCATAAGACGGATCGGGACGAATCCATGATCCGTCCCCACGTCTGCCACATATCCTTCTGTTACTTCTGCTGCCTTTGCGGCAATCCGTTCCAGTCTGTCTGATAATCTCATCTTATCCTGTTCCTTTAATGTATTTTGTCAATCCAGATAATCCTTCAGTTTTTTGCTTCGACTCGGATGACGAAGCTTCCGCAGGGCTTTCGCTTCTATCTGACGGATGCGTTCTCTTGTCACATGGAACTGCTTTCCTACCTCTTCCAGAGTTCTCGGCTTTCCGTCATCCAGTCCAAAACGCAGGCGCAGTACCTGCTGTTCCCGCTCAGTCAGGGTATCAAGGGCTTCCATCAGCTGTTCATGGAGCAGGGTAAAGGTTGCCTCCTCCGCAGGAACTGCCACGTGCTCATCCTGAATAAAATCTCCGAGATGGCTGTCTTCCTCCTCACCAATTGGTGTCTCCAGCGACACCGGATCCTGGGAGATCTTGCGGATCTCACGTACACGCTCTACCGGAATCTCCATTTTTGCGGCGATTTCCTCCGCAGTTGGCTCCCGCCCAAGTTCCTGTACCAGCTGTCTGGAAGTGCGAATGAGACGGTTGATCGTCTCCACCATATGCACCGGAATGCGGATGGTACGGGCCTGGTCTGCAATTGCCCGGGTAATTGCCTGGCGGATCCACCATGTTGCATAAGTAGAGAATTTATAGCCTTTGCGGTAATCAAATTTTTCCACAGCTTTGATGAGTCCCAGATTTCCTTCCTGAATCAGATCCAGGAACTGCATGCCGCGTCCCACGTACTTTTTGGCAATGCTTACTACAAGACGGAGATTTGCCTCGGCAAGACGTTTTTTTGCCAGCTGGTCTCCCAGCTCCATGCGTTTTGCCAATTCAATTTCCTGATCTGTGGTCAGAAGCGGGATCTTGCCTATCTCCTTTAAATACATACGGACAGGATCCTCCACGCCAATGCCTTCCGGCACAGAAAGATCCAGCTGATCGAGCTGTGATTCTTCCTCTTCTTCCGATTCTTCATCCAGAAACAGGTCCGGATCTATGTCCTCCTCTTCTGTTCGGAGCACGTCTACATGATGGTTGTCTAGAAAATCGTATATCCGGTCCAACTTGTCCGGATCCAGGATCTCGCCCTTAAAAAAATCCAGAATCTCCCGGTTTTCAAGCACATTTTTTTTCTTTTTCGCCTCCTCCAGAAGCAATGTCAGTTTCTCATCAAATGACTGTGTACGTTCCTCCATATCGATCCGCCCTTTCTCAATTGCAGACTGCCGGTAGGAATACCCCCGGTAATTCCTTTAGTCAATGGATATCTGCAGCGTTTTCAGTGCTGCCTGCTGCTTTATGATCTCCTGGAGCGCCGCAATGTCTGCCGCACTCCGGCTGGCCTCATCCAGGCTGTTTTTCTTTACCTTCAGCACGGTCTCGGAAAATGCTTTTCGCTGTTCTTCATTATTTAAAGAGTCATCCAGGCTTGCGTTGAACAGCGCCGCAACCTGTTTATATTGTTCTTCATCGTTGATATACCGATTCAGGATCCCGGCCGGATTGATATGTCCCTCCCGGTGCCCGTCAAATACCTGCTGAGCCACCTCATGGTACAGCGGTTCCTTAAAATCATCCGGTCCAATGATACCATCAATCTTTTCAAATAATTGCGGACGCTCGATCAGCCAGGTAAGAAGCAGACGCTGGGAGCGGCGGATGCCGTCATCCTTCTCCTTCTTTTTTCTGCGTTCCCTCGGTTCGGATGCTTCCTCGTCCCGGTGTCTGACCGCAGCAGGACCAAACTGGTTTCCAAGGCGGTTCACCAGACGCCGCAGATCCTCATATGGGATAAACTGTGCCTGTGCCACCGCCCGGATATAATTGTCACGCTCCAGCGCTTCCTGGAATTCCAGAAGCTTTCTGGCCGCAGCGTTATAGAATTTTGTCTTCTGCTCCGGATCTCCCAGGTCATATTCCCGTTTTAAGACATCAATCTCAAACAGAAAGCTGTTCTGTGCATTCGCAATGCGTTCCCGGAACGCATCGGCTCCCATATTCCTGATGAATTCATCCGGATCCTTGTAAGGCTTTAAATTCAGCACCTTGGTGGAGATGCCAACCTCTTTTAAGATCGGAATAGCCCGGAGCGCCGCCTTCACGCCGGCCCCGTCACTGTCGTAGGTCAGGATGACCGTATCCGTATAGCGTTTTAACAGCACCGCCTGCTGTGTGGTAAACGCTGTACCCAGGGATGCCACTGCATTGGTGAAGCCCGCCTGATGCATGGCGATCACATCCATATAGCCCTCACAGGCCAGCATATATTTTTCCCGGCTGGTCCGGGCATAATTCAGTCCGTACAGATTACGGCTCTTGTCAAAGACCAGTGTTTCCGGAGAATTCAGGTATTTCGGTGTTCCATCTCCCATAACGCGTCCGCCAAAGCCAATGACACGATTGTTCACGTCCATGATAGGGAACATAACGCGGTTCCAGAACTTGTCATGGCTGCCTCGTTCTTCCATGGTCACCAGGCCGCTGTCGCGCAGTATTTCGTCTGTATAGCCCCTGGAGCGCAGATACTGATACAGGTCATTGCTCGTCTTATTGGCAAACCCCAGTCCAAACCGGCGAATGGTATCATCAGACAGCTCCCGTCCGCGAAAATAGTCATAGCCAAGCTTACCATGCGGCTGATGCAGCTGGTAATAAAAATAATTAGCAGCCAGCTTGTTGATCTCCAGAAGAGTCGAACGCCTGTCTGCTTTCGCCCTCTCTTCTTTGGAATACTCCACCTCCGGCAGATGAACGCCGGCCCGGTCTGCCAGCACCTTCAAAGCCTCCGGAAAGGTGTAATTCTCATATTCCATCACGAACGTAATGACATTGCCTCCAGCCCCGCACCCGAAGCAGTAATACATCTGCTTCTGGGGTGAAACGGAAAACGATGGTGATTTTTCATTATGAAAGGGGCAGAGTCCAAAATAATTTGCCCCTTTCTTCTGAAGTTTTACATATCCAGAGATCACATCTACAATGTCATTCCTTGTGCGCACTTCTTCTACGACATCTTCCGGATAATACATGAAGCTCTCCTTTCCCTGTCTCTTTCATCAGATGAATCTGTTCCGTATCTGATCGGATACGCCTTAATGCACCTTCCATGACTTCGGAATAAACAGTTCCTCGAATTTGTCAATGGAATAGCTGTCGCTCATGCCTGCAATGTAGTCGCAGACCACCCGTTCCTTTGGCTCTTTCCGTTCCCGGATCATCAGCAGATATTCTTCCGGAAGCTCTTGCGTGTGTTTCAGATAATACTGATATAAAAACACCAGAAGCTGCTGGGCTCTGCCCTCTTCGGCTTTCGGCACTTTATTCTCGTAAACATTTTCAAACATCCAGCGCCGGAGACCCTGCATTGCTTCCTCAATATGAGAAGACATGAGGATCTCAGGACGGTCCATGCTCTGCAGGATGATATCATGGATCAGCAGATTCAATCGTTCCCTCACGCTGTGCCCCAGCACATCCGTGTACTTTTCCGGAAGCTGATCTTCGGTAAAAATCTTTGCCCGGATAGCATCATCGATATCATGGTTAATATAGGCAATCTTGTCCGAAAGGCGCACGACACATCCCTCCAGTGTAGAAGGATGACCGCTGGTTCTGTGGTTCATGATGCCATCGCGGACTTCCCAGGTAAGATTTAAGCCCTTCCCATCTTTTTCGAGTACTTCCACCACCCGCACACTCTGCAGATAATGCGCAAAGCCATAGGGACACAATTCATCCAGGATCCGTTCGCCGGAGTGTCCAAAGGGCGTATGGCCCAGATCATGTCCCAGGGCAATGGCCTCAGTAAGATCCTCGTTCAGGCGCAGGGCGCGGGAAATGGTACGGGAAATCTGTGCCACTTCCAGCGTATGGGTCAAACGGGTACGGTAATGGTCACCCTCCGGAGCCAGAAATACCTGGGTCTTATGTTTGAGTCTTCGGAAGGATTTGCAATGGAGAATCCGGTCACGGTCGCGCTGATATGCAGTGCGGATGTCACAGGGCTGTTCCTCACGGTCACGCCCCCTTGTGTTTTTGCTCAATGATGCATAGCAGCTCAGATAATCTGCCTCCCAGGCTTCCCTCATCTCTCTTATGTTCATCAGACACCGCCCCTTTCCGGACTTTGCTCATTGCTTCGCATAAATTATAATAAGTATAGCATAATTTTTGAAATTTTCATACTATTTTCCGGTTTTGGGCATGCAAAAAAGCGAAGAACTTTTCGTTCTCCGCTTTCGCTGATGCAGAAGATGGGAGTCGAACCCACAAGGTATTGCTACCACACGGACCTGAACCGTGCGCGTCTGCCAATTCCGCCACTTCTGCGAACCATTTGCTCAGCGATCACTCACCGAACCAACAAGTATATTATATCTAACTCCATATAATTTGTCAACTGCTTTTTTGATTTTTTTAAAAATATATGTTTCCGTGAAAACATGTGAAAAAATGTCAATTCAGAAATTTTTGCCGTGTAACTTCCTATAAAACAAAAAAACGAAGAACCTTTGCTCTCCGTTTTCACTGATGCAGAAGATGGGAGTCGAACCCACAAGGTATTGCTACCACACGGACCTGAACCGTGCGCGTCTGCCAATTCCGCCACTTCTGCAAAGCTCCCCGAGTAGGACTTGAACCTACGACAGCGCGGTTAACAGCCGCGTGCTCTACCGACTGAGCTATCGAGGAATGTTCCCGTATCTTTCTGGAAGATACTGCGGGAGATGGGACTTGAACCCACACGACATAACTGCCACTAGATCCTTAGTCTAGCCTGTCTGCCAATTCCAGCACTCCCGCGAACGTTTAATAATATATCACAGTTTTCCTGTTCTGGCAAGTACTTTTTCTTTATTTTTCAAGTTTTTTTCTTCTTGTATTTACTTCTTTCAATTTTCCCGTTTTGACACATTTTTTATCCATTTTGTCAAATTTTCAATCCGCATTCTGTAGAATTTCCGGCAAAATTTGATATAATTAACTATAATAAGTAAAATCCGAGGGAGTATGCCTATGAAGAAAAAGACAGAGACACCCTTGCAGGGTTACCTATCCAGTATAGCGGCTTTTATCATTGCCACAGCTATGGGCATCCTTGTATTTTCCATCGCATCCCATCATGCCGCAGATCAGCTGGCCCAGAAAAAGCTTACCTCGAATATTTCCAGGCAGAGCATCCATTTTGAAGAGATTCTGAATGTCAACTACCAGTTTCTGGACGGTGTTGCCGCGCAGATCGGAGCAGAGGGCGAACTCATCTCTGAAAAAAACAAAAACATGCTTTCCGCCATCCAGTCCACCACGTCTATCGACCATGTAGCCCTCATTGAGCCGGACGGCACCTCCCACTATGAAAACGGTGATATAAAGAATGTCTCCCACCGCAGCTATTTCCAGGAGGGCATAACCGGAAAGCGGACACTGAGCGATCCCGTTCAAAGCAGCATTGACCATGAAACCCGTGTCATTCTCAGCGTGCCCGTTCTCCATGACAATGCAATCATCGGTCTTCTCAGTGCGTCCTACAATGTAACTGAGCTAAACCATCTGATCTTCGATGATCTGTTTGGGGGTGAAGGCTTTTGTATCATTATTAATGAAGACGGAGACATCATCACACTGGACGGCAATTCTACACACCAGATCATCAGCTATGGTGACAACTTTTTCGACTTTTACAGTCAGTGGACTGTCTGCGGAAAAGATTCTCTGCAGACAATCCGCGATGCATTTCAGGCAAAGACGCATGGCCTGCTCAAACTGTCTCAGCCGGGAATTCAAAAATCCGGCCGCTATGTTGCCTATGCTCCGATTCTTTTAAATAACTGGATGATATGCTATGTGATTCCGGTGTCCGTTGCAAACGCGAATTACAGTTTCATTCACAATTATGAGCTGATCCTGAATGCCTATTTCATACTCCTGGTCATTCTTCTGATCGGACGCATTGTATCCGTCCACACCAGAGACTACAACGAGCTGGTACATACCGCGCAGATCGATGGTCTGACTGCTGTATATAATAAGGAACATACGCAGCCCGCCATTGATGAATTTCTGCGGACGAGCCGTCCGGATGCGCTTCATGCGTTTCTCATCCTGGACATCGACAAGTTCAAGAGCGTCAATGATACCTACGGACACGCTGTCGGTGACAAAGTCCTGCATCGCGTGGGCGAATTCTTAAAGAACCAGTTCCGGGACGATGATATTATTGGGCGCGTTGGCGGCGATGAATTCGTGATACTCATGAAGCAGGTTTCCTCCCGGGATGCTGCCCTTTCCCGTGTCCAGAGCATGCTGGAGCACATCCGCTCCGTAAAGCATGCAGAAATGAACGGACAGGCCATCACCTTCAGTGTGGGCGTCGCCTTCAGCCCAGAGCAGGGAACCCGATTTGATGACCTGTACCGCAATGCAGATAAGGCACTGTATCAGACAAAGCGCGGAGGACGCAATAACTTCTCCGTCTATGAAAAGGCTTAATATTTGGCTATGATCAGGATATCGCCTTCCTGAATCCTGGTATTTCCGGTCGGGATGAGGGTTTCTTCCCCTCTCCTGACAGATACTACCAGCGTCCCTTTCGAGAGAGGGATTTCCTTCAGGGTTTTTCCGGTCCACTTGTCTCCCTTGACCGTAGTTCTCTCCCGCAGGATCAGATTTTCTCCTTCAGTGAACTCCGGGGCAGCAAGGATCAGAAGGTCGCCGGCCAGAAGCAGCGTATCTCCATTGGGGATACGCTTTTCTTCTCCCCGGAGGATCATTACGATCAGCATTTCCGGTGGGAGACTGATGTCTCTTACCCTTTTGCCGCAAAACAGATGCCCTTCCTGAATATGTGTCTTTACAAAATGGATACTGCTTTCCTCCTCATAATCATTGAAGGTACGGCGCACATCCATATTCCGGTCGATCATCCGAAGCTTTTCGGATACCAGCGGCAGAAAAGTCCCCTGCACTGCAATGGAAAGAAGTACCACGCAGAACACCAGATTGTAAAGATTATAGTGCATCGGCACTTTGCTCAAAACGGCCATGATCGCAAACACGATGGAGGCAGCGCCGCGCAGTCCCGCCCAGGATACCACGCCAATCTGACGGATATGGGACCGGAACGGCAGAAGAATGGCTGCTACCGCCGCCGGACGGGCGATCACCGTCATAAACAGCATGATCAGTGCTGCCGGAAGCAGGACCGCCGGAAGCTCACTGGGTGTCGCCAGAAGCCCCAGCAGGAAGAAGATCATCATCTGCGCAATGCCCGTGACCGTATCAAACACATGCATCAGATTCCGTTTTTCCGGAATCCGGGAATTTCCCATGATGATGCCGCACAGATACACTGCCAGATAACCATTTCCGCCAATTACCTGCGGCAGCGCGTAGCTCACCAGCATAGCTGCCACTGCAAAGATCGTATTGCCTTCCTCGATCTGAAACGAGAACCGGTCTATCGCCCAGACAGCCAGACGCCCAGCCACTGCACCGCACACAAGACCAAATCCGATCTGCTGCGCCAGCATCAGCGGAAGGGAAACTGCTTTTCCGCTCATCATGGCGATGAATACCACCGTCAGCATATAAGATACCGGGTCATTCGAACCGGATTCCAGCTCCAGAAGCGATGCCGTATGATATTTCAGATCCAGCTTTTTCGTGCGCAGGATATTAAATACAGACGCTGCGTCCGTAGATGCGATCACCGAGCCAACCAGAAAGCTCTCCAGCCACGGCAGACGCAGCACCAGATGTACGAACACGCCCACAAATCCGGTGGTCAGCGCCACGCCCAGTGTGGACAAAAGCAGCGCCTTTGCAGCCACACTCTTTGCTTCCTTCACATTTGTCCCAAAGCCTCCGTAAAAGATAATAAAGATCAGGCTGACAGAACAGATCGTCTCCGTTACTCCATAATCATCAAATACAATCCGGAAGATCCCATCTTCCCCAAACAGCATTCCCAATCCGATAAAGATCAGCAGGGACGGCACAGCCAGCCTGGAGGTTACGCGTCCCATCAGGACACAGATCATGATCACAACGCCAACAAGCAGGATAATCTGATTCAAAGATCCACTCCTTTCGTTTCACAAATCCGGCACGCCCGGTTCCGGTTTCGTACTCCTGTTACTCCTTAGAACAACAAAACCCGTCCGGTTTTCTCTCAAAAACCAGACGGGTCCACGGCAGAATCAGCTCTGCCACTATGTTAAATTTTCGTTCAGATTCTGAATTAAGCTAATTTAGCTTTTGCCAGCTCAGCCAGTTTAGCGAAGCCCTCAGCATCGTTGATAGCCATGTCAGACAGGACCTTACGGTTCATCTCAACACCAGCCAGCTTTAAGCCATACATGAACTTGCTGTAGGACAGACCGTTGATACGTGCTGCTGCGTTGATACGAGCGATCCACAGCTGACGGAACTGTCTCTTTCTCTGCTTGCGGCCTGCGTAGGAGCTGGTCAGAGCTCTCATTACAGACTGCTTTGCTACTCTATACTGTTTAGAACGTGCTCCTCTGTAGCCTTTAGCCATCTTCAGCACTCTATTGTGTTTCTTCTTTGCGTTCATACCGCCTTTAATTCTTGCCATCGGTTTTTCCTCCTTCTTAAACTAATCAGTCTATTACAGATATGGTAAAATCTTCTTCATTACCTTTGCGTTGGTAGCATCGGTAACGATATCTTTTCTAAGATTTCTTTTTCTCTTGGTAGACTTCTTAGTTAAGATGTGAGATTTGTATGCTTTATTTCTTACCAGCTTACCGGTACCGGTCTTTTTGAAACGTTTTGCAGCTGCTCTGCTTGTTTTTAATTTAGGCATTATAACTTCCTCCTTAATCTTTCTCTTTGCTTTTACTTCTTGGCAGTCAAAAACATAACCATGCTTCTTCCTTCCACTTTGGAAGGCTTGTCAATGGTTGCGATATCCTTTAAGCTCTCTGCAAAGTCATCCAGGATATACTTGGACTTGGACATGTGCGCCATCTCACGACCACGGAAACGTAAGGTAACTTTGACTTTATCGCCCTTTTCCAGGAACTTTCGTGCTGCGCCCGTTTTTGTGTTCAAGTCGTTGGTGTCAATATTCGGAGACAACCGCACTTCTTTAACCTCGATTACCTTCTGTTTTTTTCTAGCTTCTTTTTCTTTTCTTGCCAGCTCGTAACGATATTTACCGTAATCGATAATCTTACAAACCGGTGGTTTTGCCGTCGGAGCAATCTTTACGAGATCCAGTTCCGCGTCCTGAGCCAGTTTATAGGCTTCCTTCGCGGACATGATACCCAGCTGCTCGCCGTCTTCACCAATCAATCGAACTTCTTTGTCTCTGATCTGTTCGTTAATCATTAACTCGCTAATAGTCGTGCACCCCCATCATAGAATTCTGCATGTCTGTTTTTCTGCATAAAAAAAGTAGATAGAATATTCTATCCACCCTCAAAAGCATCGCATAGGACGTTGATGCCGCCGCATATACGCATTCTTTGCTATAAACCAGGGTCACTTGCTCGTGCCGAGGTGAGGTGGATACCTACTTTCCTGCGTTGTTCTCACAACTTATGTTACTATACTATGAATCCCCGGGAAAGTCAAGCACTTTTCCGGGGATTTTTCATATTTTTTATTTTGCTATTTTTCAGGACATCTGAAAGGTGGTGCAGAGCGTCTGTTCCGCCCTGCTTGCCCCATCCCCGGCAATGCCGATCTTCGCAGCCGCACAATGGCGGTTATCGTTGTAGATACACTGTACTGCCTCACAGTCTACAGACAAGCTGCTCTCCGGTGTTTTAAAAACGTTCTTAAAGAGACCGCCCTTGTTTTCATCGAAGCTTCCGCAGCAAGTCTGTTCTTTTTCTTTCGCGTCATGTCCGTCTACCAAGATGGACTGTTTGCAGCAGCAATGATCGGCATTGTGAAGACAATTTGTTACGTTGCACTCTAATTTCGTCATGGAACCCATACCTCCTGTTGGTTAATATTTATTTCACAGGTCTAGTATGGGTTTCTTTTCGGAAATCTATGCAAAAAACTTACTTCTGCTCTGCCTTCACCTCAACAGCACGTGCTTCTCTGGAAACAATTTCCTTTTTGATGTTCTCGATGAAGCTCTCTAAGGATGCCTGGCCCTCATCGCCTTTAAAACGGCTGCGGACAGATACCACTCCGTCTTCCTCTTCCTTCTGGCCAACTACCAGCATATACGGAATCTTGTTCTTCTGAGCCTCACGGATCTTGTAGCCGATCTTCTCAGAACGGGTATCTACCTCTACGCGGATATTTTCTGCATCCAGGGCAGCTTTTACTTTCTCTGCATAGTCCATGTACTTGTCAGAGATCGGGAGTACCTTTACCTGTACCGGAGCCAGCCAGGTCGGGAATGCGCCTGCAAAATGCTCGATCAGAATACCGATGAAACGTTCGATGGAGCCGAAAGCAACTCGATGGATCATGATCGGACGATGCTTCTCGCCATCTGCGCCGATGTATTCCAGCTCAAAACGCTGCGGAAGCTGGAAGTCAAGCTGAATGGTACCGCACTGCCAGGTTCTTCCGATGGCATCGACCAGATGGAAGTCAATCTTCGGTCCGTAGAATGCGCCGTCGCCCTCGTTTACGACATAGTCCAGACCCATTTCATCCAGAGCGCTTCTCAAACCGTCTGTAGCCATCTCCCAATCTTCATCACTTCCCATGCTGTCTTCCGGACGGGTAGAAAGCTCAACATGATATTTGAAGCCGAACAGCTTGTAAACGCTGTCGATCAGCTGTGCAACCCCTTTGATCTCATCTTTGATCTGCTCCGGAGTCATGAAGATGTGCGCATCATCCTGAGTGAAGCAGCGCACACGCATCAGACCATGCAGCTGACCGGATTTCTCATGACGATGAACGATACCAAGCTCGCCCATGCGCAGCGGCAGGTCACGGTAGGAACGCGGCTCGGAAGCATAAACCAGAACACCGCCCGGGCAGTTCATCGGTTTGATCGCGTAGTCCTGATCATCGATCACGGTGGTGTACATGTTATCTTTGTAGTGATCCCAGTGGCCGGAGGTCTCCCACAGGCTTCTGTTTAAGATGATCGGGGTGGAAATCTCTACATAACCTGCCTTTTTGTGGATCTCTCTCCAGTACTCTAACAGGGTGTTTTTCAGAATCATGCCCTTCGGCAGGAAGAACGGGAATCCCGGGCCAGCCTCGTGCATCATGAACAGGCCAAGCTCTTTGCCCAGTTTTCTGTGGTCACGCTTCTTTGCCTCTTCCATCATGGTAATATAAGCTTCCAGTTCTTCTTTCTTTGCGAACGCAGTTGCGTAGATACGGGTCAGCATCTTGTTATGCTCGTTGCCTCTCCAATAAGCACCTGCAATGCTGGTCAGCTTGTAAGCCTTTCCAACTTCCTTGGTATTCATTAAGTGCGGGCCTGCGCAAAGGTCAGTAAACTCGCCCTGCTTGTAGAAGCTGATCTCCTCACCCTCCGGAAGATCCTCGATAAGCTCTACCTTGTACGGCTCCTCTTTTTCTTTCATCAGGGCCAGTGCCTCTTCTCTCGGAAGGGTAAAGCGCTCTAACGGCAGTGCTTCTTTGATGATCTTCTTCATCTCAGCCTCGATTTTTTCCAGATCGTCTGCTGTGATCGGGGTCTCGAAATCGATATCATAATAGAATCCGTCGGCAATAGACGGACCGATCGCAAGCTTTGCGCTCGGATACAGTCTCTTGATAGCCTGTGCCATAACATGGCTTGCGGTATGACGCAGTGCCGCAAGACCCTCTGCATCCTTCGCAGTCAGAATATTCAGCTCACAGTCCTTATCAATGACCGTACGCAAATCCTCTGTCTGTCCGTCCACTTCTCCGACGCATGCCACGCGTGCCAGTCCTTCGCTGATGTCACGGGCGATATCGATAATGGACATAGCCTGTGCATATTCTTTTTTGCTTCCATCTTTTAATGTGATGATCATGCCTTTTTTCCTCCTGGTATTCTTTATTAAAATGATGATACAAGGGACGATAAGGATTTTCAAAAATGAAATAAAAAAGTCCCCTGCCTGATGCGCTCTGCGCACCGGACAAGGGACGACAATTCTTTTATCGCGGTTCCACCCTGTTTGCCGCCTGATATTTCAGACAGCCGCTTCATTCTGATGGTAACGGAATCACCGGATCCGATTAAGGACCACTCCGAGCTGGTTTTCCTGCCGGCTTTCTCATAAGATGCTCACACCACTTGCATCTCTCTCTGAATGACTCTGCCAGAGTACTCTTCTCATCAACGTGTTAACATATGAAAATATCTCTCATATCTTCACTGATTATAGCACGCAAGACCCAGATGTCAAGCACTAAAAACTGAATTTCTTCCGAAACAGCGTCTTAATCCATACTCGCGTTTAAAGAGCGCATAGCACTCATGCAGCTGAGTTCATTTCCATCTATATCACGGAGCTGTCCATCCTGGACAAAATTGTATACATGGATGTTATCCAGGTACAAATCACCATCAGCTTCAAAGCTTACCTCATAGAACCCCCTTCTGCCAAGATTCAGATCATACTGCCTTGCCCCGTTTACCTCCACAGTCCGGCTCATGGCCCCAAGCTTTACGGTCAGCGTTGCCGGTCCGTCACTGTCTGCGTTAAAACGGACATGGCCATCGTGAGTACTGCGGCCTCCGATCCGGTGTCCCACTTTCTGCGAAAGGCTTCCTCCGCTCTCAAGATAAAGCTGATTGCTGCCAGCCCGTTCTACCACGCGTCCGCCAGTCACATTCCATCCCCTGGTCCCCAGGGCGAACTGATGATTATAAACCGGATTATTCGTATAATTCCGGTATGTCCAGACCGCATAACCGTTTGTATGGGTCCGCAGCGTATCCGGAATTCCGGTAAGGTACGCCCCGCGATGGCTTTCTGCCAGTCTTGCATTCTGTTCAAAGCCTTCGGTAACATCCATGTAGAGCAGCTGGTCAATAAAAACCGGCTTGCCTCCATTATTGGCCCGGACAAGAGAAAGCTGTTCATTCATGGTCTTTATGGCTTCCTCTGCAGAAAGCACATTTCCAAAGCCGTGCCCCATGGATACACTGTACATCAGGGAGGTGTACTCTGCGTTACCACATTGAAAAGTACCATAATGCGATGCTCCTGTTTCTCCGTTTCCATCCTGTGCACTCACAGGATCGACATCCAGCCGGACCTCCATAGACAGTCCCGGAAATACCTTCTGGGTATCTTCCAGAAGGTCATTCAGAAAGTCATCGTAAAAATCATAAAACAGCTTAAAGGCATAATCTTTCCTGGCAGGAATATAGATATTGTCATAGCTGGTAAATACTTCTTTTGGCTGATAATATTCGTTCACCTGTTTTAAGGTATAATGTTTTTTCAGCCATGCCTGATAGCCGCAGTTCTTCGCCGCAATGCGGCTGTTAGCTCCTGCTCCAAAGTTTCCCGCATCTTCGACATAGTTCCAGAAATCCTCCCAGGTCATAAATCCTCCGTGGAAGTTGGAATGAGCCGATGCCGTCCGGTAGATCTGTTTTGCGTATGCCAGCCACGCTGCACGGGTAGATGGGTCTTTTAACAGATCACGGAAACGTCCTGTTGTCACATCATCATTATAATAGTCCCATACATAGCCAACCCGCAGTTCCACCATAAGCCCGTGGGCATTTGCGACATTCATAACCTTGTCGAGTTTCTGAAACGCGTAACGGTTGTAGGAAAGTGGGAGTACCCCGGGCTGAAATTCCCGCCACGGAACCACCAGCACAATACTGTTAAAACCATCTGCCGCGATCTGCGCCAGTTCTTCATCCATGTGATCGCTCTCCGAGTTCCAGAAGTTGCTCACCCAGGCATCCGAAACATAAGTTGCCGCTTTCAGGTAAGAAGGTGCCGCTTCACTGCGAATACCAGATAGAGACACGGACACTGCCACTGCGATCGCCGTGAACCCCATTCCGAGGGTACGGACCAGCTTGTTCTTTTTCATATGTAACTCCGCCATTTTCCCGTTACTCACCAACATATGCATGTAACGTTTTTCTTCTGTTATACCAGATTTTAGCATAGTTACATACGGTCCGTCAATGTTGCTCGTTAACAGCGTAATTTTCAGTTCAGAAAATTCCTACCTGTTGACAGCAGCATTTTCTCCTGTTGCATAATTGATCACAACCCCCGGCTGCACATTATACACGTAAACGCAGTATTCCACACCATCACCCTCATCTTCTACAGATTCTGCCTCCATCAGCACACCGGATGCCACCAGGTTGTCTCCCTCAAAGACCGGCGTCACCCGGTAGAGCACATGGTTGTCTGTTTCTTTGACGTAATCTGCCACCAGATTCTCGAAAGGCAGCATACCATCTACATTCAGATAACGGGTACCGGTGATCAGGTTTTTCTCATTGGCATTCTCGGCGGTTAGCTGGTAACCGATGAGATGGCAGCGGTTGTACAGGTATTTGCCATCCACAAAATCATATTTGGAGATCTGCCAGCCGCTTGGCTTCACTTTGCTGATGGAACCACGCTTTTCCGTAGGCATCAGATCTGTGCCGACACTGGCATAAGCCGTGCTGCAGCGCCCCAGGTTATCCAGATCACTGTAGTATTCAAAGGATTCACTGGTCAGATCAAAAGCTGTAAAGTATGGGATATTGCCATTTACAATGGCATATGGCTCCCCGGAATAGGCCGGGATAGCCGCAAGATCCACGTAGACCTCTGCGCCCGCGCCGATTTCCGTGCCGGATGGAACTGTGGCAAAATCACTGCTGTCTCCAGACGCAGCCTGGCCGCTGCCATCTGCTGCCGGTGTTTCACTATCTGGTGTTTCTGATATCGCATCATCTGGCGCGGCGCTGCCTGCAGGTACCTCTGCATTTCCGCCATCTCCGACGGCCTGAGAATTTTCGGCATCCACTGTAGTTTCATAGGCATCCAGAATATTGTCCACAGCCTGCTCCAGCTGCCCAATGTTTTTCTGGCTGACACCCACCGCCGCCAGGATCATGGCCACAACGGCGAAAATGGCCGCTCTGCCTTTCTTTCTCGCTTTCGCCTTTTTATAGCGCTTCACGCCGCGCTTCGCCTGATTGTATACATTCTTTTTTCTGCTCATGGTGTATTTCTCCTGCTGTCGTTGATTTTTGTATTCCTGTTTATTTTCGCATAAATCATAGATTTGTCAAGAATGTATGTTCGATTATTTTTCAAATACTCCTTCCGTTCATTGACAAATAAGAAACTGCATGCTACAATACACATGTTTCTATCATCGGCAGGTCACGATGAGCCAGTAAGGGGTTGTACTGGTTTCGACGGGGATCATGCAGCTGGTGAAGCTATCCGCATGCGGTGCGTTAAACGGCAAAATTAAAATTAAACGCTGAAGATAATTTAGCATACGCAGCCTAATGGCTGCTGTCAGCCTTAGTGCACTCACACATTAAGAATCTGGCATCGACTATGTGAGAAACGACATGTACTAAGCTTTGCGTGCATGGGCGTATCATGAAGCTACTGAAACCGCAAGAGTGTCTGTTCCCGTGCGGCAGAGGGAATGTCAAATAACAGACTATGATAGTAGAAGAACAGGGAATTGGTTTTCGGACAGGGGTTCGATTCCCCTCAGCTCCACTTAAAAAGTCGCGCAAATACGCGACTTTTTCTTTTTGTTTTCTTTCTAGCTTAAGCTCCAAAAAAGCTCCGGCGCCAAAATGCCAGAGCTTTTTTCATATATTCTCTCAATTACTATTTGATCTTGTGGATCCAGCCTTCCGGAGCTTCAATCTTGCCCATCTGGATGCCGGTTAAGGTATCGTACAGTTTCTGGATGGTCGGTCCCATCTTCTCCATGCCGCTCGGGAAGCAGATTTCTTTGCCGTGGTCTACAACCTTACCCACCGGTGAGATCACTGCTGCAGTTCCGCACAGTCCGCACTCTGCGAAATCGCCAAGTTCAGACAGTTTTACCGGGCGCTGGGTTACTTTCAGGCCAAGGTAATTCTCTGCTACATATACCAGGGATCGTCTGGTGATGGACGGCAAAATAGAATCAGACTTCGGAGTTACCAGCTCGCCATCTTTTGTTACGAACAGGAAGTTTGCTCCACCGGTCTCCTCTACGTAGGTTCTGGTTGCCGGATCCAGGAACATATTCTCATCGAATCCGTTTGCATGGGCAACCTCATGTGCATGCAGGCTCATTGCATAGTTTAAGCCAGCCTTTACATGACCGGTTCCGTGAGGTGCAGCACGGTCGAAGTCACTAACACAGATGGTGATCGGCTTCGCGCCACCCTTAAAGTACGGACCTACCGGAGTTACGAGAATACGGAACTGATACTCGTTGGACGGTTTTACGCCAATAACCGGTCCTGAAGCAAACATATATGGGCGGATATAAAGAGTTGCCCCACTACCATACGGCGGTACCCAGGCCTCGTTCGCTTTAACAACCTTGTCCAGAGCCTCCATGAAACGTTCCTTCGGGAACTGCGGCATCTCCAGTCTTGCGCAGGAGTCCATCATACGCTCTGCGTTTAAGTCCGGGCGGAAGGTTACAATGCTGCCGTCCTCGGTGGTATATGCCTTTAAGCCCTCAAAGCACTCCTGACAATACTGCAGGATACCTGCGCACTCGTTGATGACTACGTTCGGATCCTCAGTGAGGGTACCCTCATCCCATTTTCCATCTTTATAATTTGATACATAGCGGTAATCGGTTGTTACATAGCTGAATCCGATATTGCCCCAGTCAAGATTTTTCTTTTCCATTGTCTTATCCTCCATCTCTGGTTTCCCATGGACCCCGATGCGGTATCCTGATGCATTTGCCGTTTTGTCATCCGCGGGAAGATTTGTAATCGATTGATTAATGAACATTATAGACCCGACTGTTCTGAAAATCAATGGTTGATTATCAATTTCCCTATACATGTGCTTCATGATAGATATAATTCGAATTCATAATGTCATCCTTTTTCATAACTATACACCGCTATTTTCCTGACATTCCAGGCTCAGTTTTCCCAGAAACAGATCGATATTCCGACTGATTTATTTTTCTTTGCGATCCCATGCACCCTTTTCGTCTACATAATATCCATCTGATGTTTTCTGTCCTGCATACATAATGCCCCTTCTACCATCAGATACCGGATGGAAATAATACCAGACACCATCAATCAGAACCCAGCCAGTCTGCATGCCTCGTTCCGGATCCATATAGAACCAACCGCCAAATGCTTCATCCCTAAGCCAGCCAGTTTTCGCATAACCATTCTCGTCAAATGCCCACCAATTGCCATTGATAAGTTCCCAAGCATATGCACTGCCGGACATACCATGCTTTCGGCCTTTCGGATAGCTGTTATCCGCAAAACGGAGCCACCAGCCATGTTCATTCTGCATCCAGTGACTGTAACCATCATTGGCCGTGCTGTTGGCTGCGCCAGTTATGATGCCGCGATCACTACTGATCCTACCCTTGATCGGATCTTTTCTGATTGCGGAAGAGGATGTATCACGGTCAGAGGAAGAATCTCTGCCACCACCATCGCTTGATTTTCTTTCAAAAACAGCTTTTACAACCACATTACCGGCTGGCATGGTAAATACATCGCCACTGATCGTCACGTCGCCGGAAACAATCTGCCATTCCTTAAAGCGATAGCCACTGTTTGGCGTTGATGTCAGCGTGATTTTCTCGCCCATCGTTGCAGAAACAGGAGCAGCAGATGCGGAACCATTCCCATCGTTTTCTACGGTTACGGTATAAACGGTCAGGTCATAGTAGAGTTTCAAGGTCACAATATCTGCCGCACTGCTGATCTTTTTTAACGTACCCATGGAAACACTTCCAACCGCATCCGGGTTATAAGTGTAGCCTGTGTAGATTTTCGGCTCGGCGGTAACATTCGAGCCGATTTTGTCTCCAAGTTTTTCTGTTTCTTCCAGCGTATAGCCATTGTCACTGGCCTTGTAATGCTCCACGACATAGTTTACCGTATCGCCGGGGATAATTGGCGTGGTGTTCCGCATCCATTTTGCGTAGAACTCTTTGTTGCCCATGTCGTCGCTGCTGATCTCCGTAACAGGAGTGCCGGAAAAGCTGCTGTCTGCATACCAGCCTTCAAATGTATAGCCCTCTCGGGTTATATCGTTCTCTGTCGGCAAAGTCGCACCTACGCCATAGGTATAGCTTATCACATCTTTTCCGTCAGCAATCGTACCACCGTTTGTTTCCAGCATTACGGTATAAGTCATAGGTGTCCATTGCGCCGTCAGGGAAGTTACACCTGCAGGAACATCTGCACCAGGAATATAAGAATTCCCATCGCTGCCCTGCCAGCAGAAATCAGTATCCGTTTTCCCGATTGGACTGGACAGGCCGGAACTTTCGGGAGCCGTGAAGCTCTCACTGTTTTTCACAACG
>NZ_DBFCCJ010000054.1:0-3023 GCF_048380235.1 Ventrimonas sp.
TTCAATACACTTCTCATTTCTTTCTCTTCTTTTTGGTTAATGCTCTGAATATTCTGCGACGGGCTGACAAATAGCGCGGATGGCGTTTTTCGGCCAGCATCTTCATCAGCCCGTGCTCACCGTAGCGGGCATTCATGCGGAAGGTCAGCCATACGGCCAGGGTACCGGATACCGCCCCGAAAGACAGGCATACCAGCTGGCTGACACCGGCCATATACAGGACAACCACCGCAAGAAAGACCGATACAAGGCCTCCGGCAAAAAAGAACAGGTACTGTGATTTCAAGCCCTTGAACTCAATCGGACGGCCTGCTCCTTTGTTGATACGGTAATCCATGGCTTACAGGAAGAAGGAACGGAGAATGGTGGCGGCCACAATCAGGAAGATGCAGGCGAAGAACCAGCTTGCCGCAGTCTTGGACGTATCCGGGTCACCGCTGCTGAACTTGCCATACGTCTTGATACCGCCGACCAGACCGAGTACGGCTCCGATGGCATAACACAATTTGGTGGCCGGATCGAAATACGAAGTCATAAGGCTGGTAGCCTCATTGATGCCGGCAAGACCCTGTCCCTGTGCGAAGGCACCTGCCGCTGCCAGCACACACAATACTGAAAATAGGATTCTTCTCTTCATTGTCGAATCATTTTGGGGTTTGACATAAATTTTGAATTCGACTGCAAATATATAAGGCTTAAACCGCTGTGATACAACACCGTCATCAGGTGTCACCAGATGTCATCAGATGTCATTCAGGAAGCCTTACAGACATAAAAAAAGCATCCCGAAAAGATTTCCAGGATGCCTGAATATATCGGTGTCAGATATATTTCCGCCACTCGTCAGACGGTTCATTCCCATCCTTTACTTTAAGCGGTCTGGGATTGCCGTCCTCATCAAGATACCTGTCTATCAGTTCCTCTACAATCGCGGAATTCTCCATATTGGAAAGGAACACATCAATCAGGCTGGTCTGCCTGATGGAGAACAGGACACGGGCCGCCTGCATGGCCTTCTCATGGTCGGCTTCATCCTGATGTGTCAGATATTCGCCGAGTACTTCCATGTCCCTGCTGGACAGAACAGGTGATACGGATTCCACTTCGGGAGACTCCGCATCAAGGTCTTCCTGGACTTCCTGCAGGAGTTTCATCTTATCCAGCTGAAGGTTGCATTCCACATCTTCCTGCTGCACATCCTCCTCCTCACCGATAAAATTCCTTTCAAGTGGCTGGCTCATGAAGGGAGTGGCAGTCTTTCCGGCATTCTCGTCCAGATAGACATAACGGGTACTTCCCATCACTTCTGCATCTGAAACCGCAGATTCCGTTCCGGCAGCTTCTTTATTTTCCTTCTTCACGCAAGGTTTCCCATAAAGCAGGGTACAAACAGTTTCGATACGCCTTCTCCAGCCATACACGCTGTACAGCAAATAGCCTATACAGACAATCCGTACACAGAAGTATATCAGTTCTTCCATAAAGAATCCTTATAGAGAAAACATTCAAGTTCATTCTTCAGCAATTCTCCGTGGCGTTTCAAGTGCTCCTCCACGATATTGCTCACATAGACTGAAACACTCATGCCGGGAGCCATAAACGGAATAAGGCGGCTTGCCTTGTTATACAAACCGCAACGGATACGAATCTGACGTCCTTTCCCGACTGGAGTATCGTTCAGATACACACGGCTATATTCGGGAAAGCAGTTCGCTATTCCTATTTTCTCATTCAACTCTCTGACTTGTCTTTTCAGTGAACAAATCTTATTGGACAGTAAATAAACGCAACATAACAGCAGACCGCAAACCAATACGGCAACAGTCAATACAATCCATATCATTTTCAGAATGTTTTTGGGGTTTTTCGGCGAAACAGCTCGCCAAGCTCTTCACTGTAAGTCTCAAGATGGTGTGCCAGCACATTATCCAAAAAAGCGGGCACACTCATGTCATCACTCAGAAGGGGAAGGATACGGGCCAGCCTGCAATACATGTCATAGCTGATATAGGTCTGCTTTCTGTGTACGGACTTCTTTCTGTCCAGAAACAGTTCCTTATACATTTCCACCTTCTCTTCCAGTCCGGGATCGGCGCGTATCGTTTTCTGGGACTTTTCCTGTCCCTGTGTCTTTACATCCGGTACATTTTTTTCCTTTTCTGTGACAGGAAGAACATTCTCGCCGACATCAGTTCCAGATTTACCGCAGGAAATGGATTCACTGGCCATCATGTCTTTCAAGGCATCCTCGTCCACCTTGAATATCTCTCTTTTCTTTGCCATAGCCATTATCCCGGAAATATGATACGTTCCATCTCCTGGGCAAACGCCTCAAGACGGCTGTCTTTCAGTAGTGATTCGGAAGGAGGAAGAAGGGTGCAGCGGAAATGCTGCCTGGAAGAAGGTGTCATTTCCTTGTTGAAGCGTTCAAGATCCGGAAGTACGGTTTCAAAGACCTTCAAACCCATACGGAGCACTATTGCATTATACATTACATACAGTTCCTTGGAAGTACGGCTGTCCATACGGTTCCAGAATAAACGTATGTCTTTCAGGGGAGCTTCCGGATGCTGTCCGATAAAATCCTGAACGGTCGATACAAAGGAAAGGCTGCTCTGCATGACCATACGGTCCTTTACAATGGGAGTGAAAATGAAATCCATGTTCATGACGGACTCAAATACACCACGGGAGTTCACCGTTCCGGGAAGATCGAAGAATATCAGGTCATAGTCGCCTTCCAGTTTGCCGGGAATCTCTGCGGCTGCCTCCGGAGTAGAAGTGACGATCGGATAGGCCTTACGGGAACCGTCTTCAAACTGACGACAGAAAAGTCGCTGGTGATACTCGCTTTTTTCAAGGTTCTTCAAATCCCTTCCCCTTAGTTTTTCCAGACTGAACTGGGGATAGTCACAGTCAACGACAGCAACTTTCAGACCTCTTACATAATTAAAATAACTGGCAAGAACCGCTGTTACCGTGGACTTGCCCACACCGCCTTTCTGATTGCTGAAGGCGACAAG
>NZ_DBFCCJ010000055.1:0-47024 GCF_048380235.1 Ventrimonas sp.
CGCTCACAAAGCAAATTCCAATGTTTCTGCTTATTCTGTACGCGGTTTCCGGAACTTCTACCTTATTGGCTCCGTTACGATAATTAAAACCGTGCAACCATAAGGATACTGACCAAGGTCGCGTGAGCGCTTGTTATAACCTTGATGTGTCCGTTTTTTCAGGTATCCTATGGCAAGCAATCGTAAGAGTTTTAAACCAATACCTTGTGCTTGCGTGATTTTTTATCTCTAGTGGAGCCAATGAAGATAATGGCTACAGTCAGGCATTCACTCTACCAAAAAACAAAACACAGCCAGAATGATATTTGGAAAAGTCTATTTTTACAGACTTTCGTTAATATCGTTCTGGCTGCGTTATTCATTATCGTAGAATAGTCAGTAAAGCAGAAGTTTCGTGCTATTCCCTTAAATAGTAATTTGTCCTTTCTTGCTTATGAAAAATGTGATATAAATATGGTAGAATAAAGATATAAAATGTGAAAATGAACGAAGCTGAAGACACTATCAGCCTGTGGCAGGCATTCAGATCAATGAAATGGGGGAATGAAAGATGAAGTATTCAGAAAATCCGGATAAGCAGTATCACATTCAGGTTGGAGCAGGAGAGGTTGGACGTTACGTAATCCTTCCGGGAGACCCAAAACGCTGTGCGAAGATTGCAGCTTATTTTGACGATGCCAGGCTGGTGGCAGACAGTCGTGAATATGTAACCTACACAGGCTATTTAGACGGCGTGAAAGTTAGTGTGACTTCCACCGGTATTGGCGGTCCGTCTGCATCCATTGCTATGGAAGAACTGGTGAAGTGCGGTGCAGATACCTTTATCCGTGTGGGTACCTGCGGCGGCGTGCAGCTGGATGTCAAGAGCGGGGATGTGGTTGTGGCAAGCGGTGCCATTCGCATGGAAGGAACCAGCAAGGAATATGCACCGATCGAATTTCCGGCCATTGCGGATCTGGACATCACCAATGCACTGCGGGCTTCCGCCAGAGAATTGGGCCAGACCTGTCATGTTGGTGTGGTGCAGTGCAAGGACGCGTTCTATGGCCAGCATTCGCCGGAAGCCATGCCGGTGAGTTATGAGCTTCTGAACAAATGGGAGGCCTGGAAACGTCTGGGCTGTCTGGCGTCCGAGATGGAGTCTGCGGCACTCTTCATTGTGGCAAGTACGCTTCATGTACGCTGTGGATCTGTGTTTTTAGTGATGGCAAATCAGGAGCGTGAGAAACAGGGTTTGCCGAATCCGGTAGCCCATGATACCGATATGGCAATTCGGGTAGCAATCGAGTCGATCCGGAAACTGATCCTGGAAGATGCAGCACAAGTCTGAAAAAACGAAATCTTATGGAAAGAAAGGAAAAGATGATTATGACGAACACACCAACTGCGCATAATAGTGCAAAAGCCAGCGATTTTGCAAAAACCGTACTGATGCCGGGAGATCCGCTGCGTGCGAAGTACATTGCAGAGACATATCTGGAAAATGCAAGACAGGTAACCGCGGTCCGCAATATGTTCGGATATACCGGAACCTACAAAGGAAAAGAGATTTCCGTTATGGGCGCAGGTATGGGCATGCCATCCATGGGAATCTATTCCTATGAGCTTTTTAACTTCTATGGGGTAGACCAGATTATCCGCATTGGTTCTGCAGGTGCCTTGCAGGATCACATGAAGCTGATGGATGTAGTGATCGGAATGGGTGCCTGTACCGATTCCAATTACGCATATCAGTATGGCCTTCCGGGAACGTTTGCACCAATCGCGGATTACGATTTGTTAAGCCGGGCTGTTGAGACAGCAAAACGCCAGGGAACCGATGTTGTAGTCGGAAACGTGCTTTCCTCCGATATTTTCTACAATGAGATGGGAAATGTCAATGATCTATGGCGTGGCATGGGCGTGCTTGCAGTAGAAATGGAGGCGGCTGCCCTCTACATGAATGCGGCGAAGGCCGGAAAGAAAGCACTTTGCCTGCTGACGATTTCCGATCATCTGTATACAGGCGAACGCCTGAGCGCAGAAAAACGTCAGCTTGGTTTTAACAAGATGATGGAGATTGCACTGGAGCTGGCCTGATCATATCGGCAGTCCAAATAATTCATAATATATAAGGGGGATCCATACAATGGATATAAAAGAAATTTTAAAGCATGTTGACCATACGCTGCTGACTCAGACTGCAACCTGGGCTGAGATTAAACAAATTTGTGATGATGCGGTTGCTTACGGGACTGCTTCTGTCTGTATTCCGCCGTCCTATGTAAAACAGGCAAAAGAATATCTTCAGGATAAGATGGAAGTCTGCACTGTCATCGGTTTTCCGAATGGCTATATGACTACTGCTGTCAAGGAATTTGAAACAAAGGATGCACTGGCCAACGGCGCAGATGAGATCGATATGGTGATCAATATCGGCTGGGTGAAGGACGGCAGGTTCGACTGTATTGAGGAGGAAATCCGTACCCTGAAAAAAGCATGCGGAGCTAAAATTCTGAAAGTGATCATCGAAACCTGTCTTCTCACTGAGGAAGAAAAAATCCGCATGTGCGAGGTGGTGACCAGAGCAGGAGCAGATTACATCAAGACCTCTACCGGATTTTCAAAAGCAGGAGCAACCTTTGATGATATCAGGCTGTTTTCTGAGCATATTGGACCGAATGTGAAGATGAAAGCAGCAGGTGGTATTTCTTCCCTGGATGATGCAGAAAAGTTCCTTGCTCTGGGTGCTGACCGTCTTGGCACCAGCCGTATCATCAAGCTGGTAAAGCAGGAGGAGGCAACCGGCTATTGATTACCGGACCGGCTTCTGGGAAAGCTTAGCGGATGAAGCAATAAAGGAGTTTGAGTTTTATGAAGAAAATGGAAAAGAACCAGATTGAGGCATTGATCGATCAGGCCATCGGCATGATGGATTATTCTTATGCACCGTATTCCCATTTTCATGTGGGCGCAGCGCTGCTTGCCAGAAACGGCAGTGTATACGGCGGCTGCAACATTGAGAATGCAGCCTACACCCCAAGCAACTGCGCAGAACGCACTGCGTTTTTTAAAGCAGTCAGCGAAGGTGTGCTGGAATTTGATGCCATCTGCATAGTTGGCGGCATGAACAAGGAATTAAACAAGTATGCAGCTCCCTGCGGCGTCTGCCGTCAGGTGATGGTGGAGTTTTGTGATCCGGAGGAGTTTCAGATTATTCTGGCAACATCAAAGAAGCAATATGAGATCTTTTCCTTAAAAGAACTGCTGCCGCTGGGCTTTGGACCGGATAATTTAACATAAGGAGCAAAACATGGAGAAATTCAAACGTATATTTGTAGTAGTCATGGATTCCCTTGGAGTGGGAGCCATGCCGGATTCTGCTGATTTCGGTGATATCGGCGTGAACACACTGGGACATATTTCAGAGTCCGTAGATACTTTTACGATCCCGAATCTTCAGAAGCTTGGCATGGCGAACCTGACCCCGCTTAAGCAGGTGGCTCCGGTGGAAAATGCTCTTGGCTACTATGGAAAACTGCGGGAAAAGAGCCTCGGCAAAGATACCATGACCGGACACTGGGAGATGATGGGACTGGAGGTGAAAAAACCATTCCAGACCTTCACAGAGCACGGATTTCCGCCGGAGCTCATTAAAGAACTTGAAAAGCGTACAGGGCATAAAATTATCGGAAACAAAAGCGCCAGCGGTACGGAAATCCTGGATGAACTTGCGGAGGAAGAGATTGCAACCGGGCACATGATCGTGTATACTTCAGCAGATTCTGTGCTTCAGATCTGCGGCAACGAGGAAACCTTTGGCCTCGATGAGCTGTATCGCTGCTGTGAGATTGCCAGAGAATTGACCATGAAGGATGAGTGGAAAGTTGGCCGAGTCATTGCCAGACCGTACGTGGGCAGAAAGAAGGGTGAGTTCAGACGTACCAGCAACCGCCACGACTATGCGTTAAAGCCGTTTGGCCCGACTGCGCTGAATGCATTAAAGGATGCAGGCTTTGATGTCATTTCAATCGGAAAAATCAATGACATTTTTGTAGGCGAGGGCATCACGGAGGCCTATAAGTCGAAGAGCTCTGTGCATGGTATGGAGCAGACCATCGATGTGGCAAAGAGAGATTTTCATGGACTTTGTTTTGTAAATCTGGTAGATTTCGATGCTCTGTGGGGCCATAGGAGAAATCCGTCCGGCTACGCACAGGAGATTGAAAAGTTTGATGTAAATCTTGGTGTACTGTTAGATACCCTGCGGGAGGATGATCTTCTCATCATCACTGCCGACCACGGAAATGATCCGACCTATACCGGGACAGACCACACCCGCGAAAAGGTGCCATTTCTGGCTTATTCAAAAGCACTCAAAGAAAACGGAGAACTTCCGGAGACAGATACCTTTGCCGTGATCGGAGCGACCATTGCAGAGGATTTTGGCGTAAAGATGCCGGATGGAACCATCGGATACTCGATCCTTAACCGGCTGAAATAAAGTTACTGTACATGGTAGGAATTTTCTGAACTGAAAATTCCGTACGATATAGTTCTGGTAGCAGATTTTGCCGATCTGGAATGCGAAGCATCGGCAAAATCCGTTGCTGTTTGCGCAACGCGTGAACAGTAACAAAATAAAAATGATACGGGCTGGATTCCCGGAATTAGGGGTTTCCAACCCGATAGAAATGTAGTATAATCGATTTGATTATACTACATTTTTTGTTTCCAGTCGCGCTTGGTGGTCGGGAACAGGGAAACGTATACAGGAGGAAAAAATGTTAGATTTAAAGTTTGTCCGTGAAAATCCGGACATCGTAAAGAAAAATATCGAGAATAAGTTCCAGTTTGAAAAGCTTCCGCTGGTTGACGAGGTTATCGAGCTGGACGCGAAGAACCGCGCAGCGAAGGCTGAGGCTGATAACCTTCGCGCATCCCGCAACAAGCTGTCCAAGCAGATCGGTCAGTTAATGGGCCAAGGCAAGAAGGACGAGGCAGAAGAGGTTAAGGCTCAGGTAGCAGCAAACGCAGCACGCCTGGCAGAGCTGGAGGCTCAGGAGACCGAGCTGGAGGCAAAGGTATTAAAGATCATGATGACCATTCCGAACATCATCGATCCCAGCGTACCGATCGGTAAAGACGACAGCCAGAACGTAGAGATCGAGAAATTCGGCGATCCGTTTGTACCGGATTTCGAGATTCCGTATCATACCGATATCATGAAGACCTTCGACGGTATTGATCTAGACGCAGCAGGCAAGGTAGCCGGAAACGGCTTTTACTATCTGATGGGTGATATCGCAAGACTGCATTCTGCAGTGATTTCCTATGCACGTGATTTCATGATCAACCGCGGTTTCACCTATTGCATCCCTCCGTTCATGATCCGCAGCAATGTCGTAACCGGCGTTATGTCCTTTGCTGAGATGGACGCCATGATGTACAAGATCGAGGGTGAGGACCTGTACCTGATCGGTACCAGTGAGCATTCCATGATCGGTAAATTCATCGACACCATCACTCCGGAGAATGAACTTCCGAAGACCCTGACCAGCTATTCTCCATGTTTCCGTAAGGAAAAGGGCGCACACGGCATCGAGGAGCGCGGTGTGTACCGTATCCATCAGTTTGAGAAGCAGGAGATGATCGTTGTCTGCAAGCCGGAAGAGTCCAAGATGTGGTATGACAAATTGTGGCAGAATACCGTAGATCTGTTCCGCTCCATGGACATTCCGGTCCGCACTCTGGAGTGCTGCTCCGGTGACCTGGCAGACTTAAAGGTAAAATCCTGCGACGTAGAGGCATGGTCCCCGCGTCAGAAGAAGTACTTTGAGGTAGGTTCCTGCTCCAACTTAGGAGACGCACAGGCACGCCGCTTAAAGATCCGCGTAGACGGACCGGATGGAAAGTACTTTGCTCACACCTTAAACAACACCGTAGTGGCTCCGCCGCGTATGCTGATCGCATTCCTGGAGAACAACCTGCAGGAAGATGGAACTGTCAAGATTCCGAAGGTGCTGCAGCCGTATATGGGCGGTATGGAAGTTATGGTACCGAAGCATAAATAGAAAGAAATATGTTGAAACAGGCCTGTGAATGCCAGAGGCATTTGCAGACTGTAAGACGATGGCAGAAGGCCGCCGCACGTTTCGTATGCGGTGGCTTTCGCTGTATTCAGGTTTGAAATATTGCGAGCGAGAGAGGAACAAAAGAACATGTCACTGGAGAAAGCAAAGGCATATCTGGAAAGCAAGAGCTTTCTGGATCATGTTATCGAACTGAAGGATTCAACGGCAACCGTTAACGAGGCCGCAGAGGCGCTGGGCGTGCAGCCCGCCATGATTGCAAAGACCATGTCCTTTCTGCAGGGAGAGAAAACGGTGCTGATTCTGACAGAGGGAACGGCAAAGGTAGACAACCGGAAATACAAAGATACCTTCCATGTGAAAGCGAAAATGATCCCGTTTGATGAGGTAGAACAGTATGTAGGTCATGCGCCGGGCGGTGTGTGCCCCTTTGGCATCAACGAAGGTGTGGAAGTGTATCTGGATGAAAGTCTGAAGCAGTTTGAAGTGGTTTACCCGGCAGCAGGCAACGACCACAGCGCTGTAAAACTGACGATTCCGGAACTGGAAGAAGTAGCTGGGGCGAAAGGATGGGTAGATGTATGTAAGGAGCCGGAGGAAACTGAGTGCACGAGTATGATTCAGAAACATTGTTATGAATGTGGTACGGAACTCATTGAAAAAGATCTGGAAGGAGAAGGTATCGTTCCCTACTGTCCGCAGTGCCAGCAGTACCGTTTCCCTATGTATAACGTGGCGGTCAGCATGATCGTGACGGATGAAGAGACAGGAAAGATCCTTCTGATCCAGCAGTATGGAAAGCCGACTTATATTCTGGTGGCGGGCTATGTGAACCGGGGCGAAGCAGAGGAAGATGCTGCGGTACGGGAAGTTCGGGAAGAAACCGGGCTTCATGTAACCCACATGAAATTCAACCGCACCCGCTTTTTTGAGCCGTCTAATACGCTGATGTGCAATTTTACTGCCTATGTAGACAATGCGAAAGCACTGCATATCAATCAGGAAATCGACCGCTGCAAGTGGTTTACGCCAGAAGAAGCGAGAGCGAATATCCGGCCGAACAGTCTCGCGGAATGGTTTCTGGATGCGTATCTGGATGAGAAAATAAAGTAAACCGGGCACCAGAGGATGGACAGAGGGAGGAATGAGATGGATCTTACCTATGATAAAAAGAAATGGATTGGAATTGTGCTATTGCTTGTATTTGCGATTTTATCATTTAGCGCAGGAGCAAAATATGCATCAGCCCCGGAACATCATAAAGCGACTATTGCAGCACTGGATGAGAAAAAAGGTACGGTGTTGGAATTGACAGTGGCAGCTACCGCTACATCGGCATTGATCACGCTGATTCCGGGTGATGTGGGAACACCGATTGCAGAAAAGGTTGCGGATTTGAGCGGATATCTGCTTATTGTACTTTGTGCTGTATATCTGGAAAAGTATCTGGTAACGCTGACTGGTTACGCGGCGTTTAAGCTGTTCATTCCGGCAGCGTGCGTGTTGTTTGCTGGAAATCTGATTTTGAAAAACCGCAGTATTGGCCGTTTGGCCAGGAGACTGCTGGCGTTTGGTATCTGTATTTTTCTGGTGGTTCCTGCCAGTGTAAAGTTGTCTGATCTGATCGATAATACCTATCATGCTCAGATTGAGATGACCCTGGAAGAAGCAAAAGGAACGCAGAAGATTCTGGAGAGCGAATCGGGAGAAGGAGCAGAGGTGCAACAGAGAAACAGTGGAGCACAGACTGGCCAGTCTTCTGATCAGTTGGAAAATAAGGGTACGGGCGTAGCTAGTCTCTGGGAAAAAGCCAAAGGCGCTCTTGAAAGCGCAAAAGAAACGGCGACCAGCGTCGTGGAAAATGTGACATTATCTTCCGAAGAACTGCTGCAGAAGATTGAACATTCCTTAAGCCGTTTTGCAGAAGCCATCGCCGTGATGCTTATCACTTCCTGTGTGATTCCGGTTTTGGTACTGCTGGTGTTTTTCTGGCTGATTAAGGTGTTTTTGGATTTAGATATGAGTGGAAGTTCACTAAAAATCCGGAGTTAATCTATGAAATCAATTTCAATTTATGCCATTACAAGAAAACAGAATCTGGCACAGCTTTCCAGAATGGAGCGTCAGCTGTCCAAACGGGAAAAGCCGTTAAAAATGCGGGAATGGGAGTTAGACAGTCTGAAAAATCTGGTGGAGCAGCTGGAAAGCCGGATGCCGGATGTCTGCGAACTGCGCTTTTTCTATTCTTTCCAGATTCCGCGGCTGGGAAAGGAATTTGATCTTCTTCAGATCAAGGAAGACCAGATTGTCAATATTGAGCTGAAAAGCGGAGCAGTGTCGGAGGAGGCTATGCGTCGTCAGCTTCTGCAGAACCGGTATTATCTGTCAGTACTGGGGAAACCGATCCGGTCGTATACGTATATCAGCAGCCAGAACCGTCTGGTCCGCCTGACGAACCATGACCATCTTGCGGATACGGACTGGGAGCAGTTGTGCAGTGAGCTGCAGAATGAAAGCGAAGACTATAGGGGGAATGCGGAAGCACTGTTTCAGGCGGAACTGTTTCTGATCTCCCCGTTGACGGAGCCCTCCCGATTCTTAAAAAAAGAGTATTTTCTGACAGCGCAGCAGCGGGATATTGAACGGCAGATCTTAAAGAAGATCCGTCTGGAAAGAACCGGATATTACTGGTTTCAGGGGCTTCCGGGAACGGGGAAGACTCTGCTTCTTTATGATATGGCCATGAAGCTTTCTGTAAGACAGCAGGTCTGTCTGATCCACTGTGGAGAGGCTGTGGAGCAGTGGAAGGTATTGCATGAGCGGCTGAGGCGGGTAAAGTACCTGGCGGACGCTCAGATTACGTCAGATATTCTTTCAGGCGCAAGTGCTGTTCTTGTAGATGAAGCGCATCTCCTTTCTCAGGAAAAACTGGAATATCTGCTGCGGTACTGCGGGAACCGGCCGGTCATCTTCTCAAGCGATTATGAGAATATGCTATCTCCGGAGGAACTGGACCGGGCAGCAGTACATGCGCTGGAACAAATCTCCGGAATTCAGAGCTTCCGGCTCACAAACAGGATCCGGACAAATGCAGAGATTTCTTCTTTTATCCAGAACATGATGTGTCTTCCAGAACGCAAAAAGGGAAGACATTTTCCGCATGTTACCTTGCTGTATGCCAACGATGACCGGGAGGCAGACGTTCTTTTGAGTGATGCGCAGCATCAGGGCTATCAGGTAATTTTGAATGAAGCGGAACCGGCCATTTGCGCAGGCCGTCTTGCCATGGTACTGGATCAGCGGTATTTTTATGACAGACAGAATTATCTGCGCTCCGATGACCGATCGGTGAGGCGCTTATTTCACCAGTTAAATGGCGCCAAGGAAGAGTTGCTGCTGGTGGTAAAGCAGAATGAGCCGTTTTATGCTGTACTGCTGGATTTGCTGTAAATAATAGGAAGGGAGTAAGGATACCATGACTGGCTACAGAAAAATAGATATGGCTGCCTGGCCGCGCAGGGAACACTATCAATATTATACGGAAAAATTAAAAATCGAATGCAATATGACGGTGCCGATCAATGTGAAAAATCTGCTGGATTTCTGTCATGAGAGCGGTCATAAATTTTATCCGTCTATCATTTATCTGGTAACAAAGGTACTTAACCAGATGGAGAATTTCCGCATGTTTCGAGATGCGGAGGGAAATTTATGTGTGTGGGATCAGGTGGTACCGAATTATACGATTTTTCATGAGGATGATAAAACCTTTTCCGATTGCTGGACGGGCTATTCTGATGATTTTGAAACCTTTTACCGGGAAATCACAGAGGATATGGAAAAGGGACAGGAGAAAAGAGGAATCAAGGTAAAAGCAGGACAGCCAGCCAATTTTTACTGCATTTCCTGCGTGCCCTGGGCTGCATTTACGGCATTTGGCAGCAGGACGGTTAACAGTACAGAACTGATGTATTTTCCGATCATTACCATGGGAAAATATGAAAAATCAGGAGACCGGATTCTGATGCCTGTGAACCTGATGATAGCCCATGCGGTAGCAGACGGCTATCATGCGGGAATGTTTTTTCAGAGACTTCAGGAAGCTGTTGACTGCCTGTCCGTGAGGAATCAGGATCCGGAATAAAAAATGGATTTTTACAGCCGCAAGCCTTTGATATCTTTGATGCGTGACGAAATATAAAACTTACATTTTGGAGGCACAAGGTGAACAGAGATTTGTCAAAAGGACCTGTTGTAAGGTCAATGCTTTTATTTGCCATTCCGATGATACTTGGAGATCTGCTGCAGCAGTGTTACAACATAGCAGATACACTGATTGTCGGGCACTTTCTGGGCGAAAAGGCGCTTGCTGCGGTAGGCTCCTCATTTACACTTATGACATTTATAACATCCATTCTTCTGGGCCTGTGCATGGGAAGCGGTGCGTTGTTTTCTATCCGGTTTGGCCAGCGTGATGAAAATGGACTGAAAGAGGATATCTGTGCCTCGTTTTTCTTTATTGCTGCTGTGACGGTATTACTGAATATGATTGCCTACGTGAGCCTTGACGGGCTTCGATCGTTTCTCAGAGTTCCGGATGAAGTGTGGGGAGACATGAGAGCATACCTGTTTGTGATCTTTATGGGGATTCCGGCTGCTTTTCTGTACAATTATTTCACTTCATATCTCAGGGCAATCGGTAATTCTGTTGTACCACTTGTGTTTCTGGCCCTGTCATCTGTGTTGAATATTATACTTGATCTTTGGTTTGTTATCGGTCTGGAGCTGGGAGTGGCAGGAGCAGCGCAGGCAACTGTGCTTTCACAGTATCTGTCAGGACTTGGTATCATGCTCTATACACTCGTAAATCATAAGCAGGTGCGTGCGATCCGGAAAATCGGTTATCTGAAAAAAGAACGGATCCGTGAAATCCTCTCTTTTTCCATGCTGACATGCATCCAGCAGTCGGTCATGAATCTTGGAATACTTATGGTCCAGGGACTTGTAAACAGCTTTGGAACAGTCATTATGGCTGCATTTGCGGCTGCTGTAAAGATCGACGCTTTTGCATATATGCCTGTCCAGGATTTTGGAAATGCATTTTCTACGTTTATTGCACAGAATTATGGAGCAAAAGAAAAGAAGAGAATACAGCAGGGACTGAAAGAAGCTGTGCGGATATCCGCAATTTTCTGTGTGGTGATATCTGCATTGGTGTATGTCTTTGCAAAGCCGCTTATGATGATATTTATAGATGCCGGAGAAACGGATATCATCATGGAGGGGGTACGCTATCTGCGTATTGAAGGAGCATGCTATATTGGAATCGGATGGCTGTTTCTGCTATATGGTCTGTACCGGGCTTTAGGAAGACCCGGGATGAGTGTAGTGCTTACCGTTTTTTCACTGGGAACCCGAGTGGCTCTGGCATATATATTATCTGCAATACCGGAGATCGGTGTGGTCGGTATCTGGTGGTCAGTTCCGATCGGATGGGCACTGGCAGACCTCGTGGGACTGTTGTATTATAAAATCAGAAAACAAAGCCTGTTTTGTTTTACGGATTAAGCAGGTTGTAACAAGGACATTGGTTTCATAGGAGATCTTAGTAAATGAAGGATTATATATTAGAGGTATGCGTGGACAGCGTGGAATCGGCACTGGCTGCCGAACGGGGTGGTGCAACACGCCTGGAATTGTGCGCTAACCTTGTAATTGGGGGAACGACGCCCGGCTATCCATTATTTGAGCAGGTAAAAAAAGAAACAGGACTGCCGGTCCGGACGCTGATCCGTCCAAGGTTTGGTGACTTTTTATATACGCAATATGAGCATCGGCAGATGCTTCAGGATATTCGCCATTTTGCGCAGGAAGGGGCAGAAGGAGTTGTGATTGGAAGCCTGAATGCAGATGGAACACTGAATACGGAGCAGATGCAGGAGATGATGGAAGCAGCAGGCAGCTGTGCAGTTACCATGCACCGTGCTTTTGATGTGTGTGCAGATCCGTTTGAAGCTTTAAAAAAGTCAGCAGAACTGGGCGTGGATACGATCCTGACATCCGGTCAGGAGGCAGACTGCCTCGCCGGATGCGGGCTCCTTAAAAAGCTTGTGCAGCTTACCGATCAAAGCCGGTCAGACAGCCGCAGAGTGACTATCCTTGCCGGGGCAGGCGTGACGTCTGTGAATATTGCAGAAATCGCGAAAAAAACAGGAGTGCGTGCCTTTCATATGTCCGGAAAAAGGCTGCTGGAGAGCGGTATGCGTTATCGGAATGAGAGTGTACATATGGGACTCGGGAGCCTGAGTGAATTTGAATGCTATCGCACAGATGAGGCAGAAATCCGCCGTGCTGCGGAAATTCTGCGGACTCTCGGTGAGGATGGCAGATGAGGCAGGATTTTGCGAAGCATTTTTACCAACCATGAAAAAGGAGCGTATTGGAATGAACAGACAGGAACTGATGGAGTCAATAAGGGCATATCAGCCTTTTAACGAGCAGGAGGAAATGGACAAGTCCCTGATCCTGAATTGGATCGAGACTCAGGACGATGCATTTTCCCGGGATAATACCGTGGCGCATATGACAGCCTCGGCCTGGGTGGTCAATAAGGATCGGAGCAGGGTTCTGATGGTGTATCACAATATTTATGATTCCTGGTCCTGGCTGGGCGGTCATGCAGACGGTGAGACAGATCTGCTGGCAGTGGCGATCCGGGAGGTGAAGGAAGAGGCCGGAATTTCCTGTGTGCGCCCGGTGTCAGAGAAAATTTTTTCTCTGGAATCTTTGACGGTAGACGGACATGTGAAGCGGGGAAAATATGTATCCAGCCATCTGCATTTGAATGTGACATATCTTCTGGAAGCAGATTCAGAAGAGCAGGTTTTTGTGAAGGAAGATGAGAACAGCGGTGTGGGCTGGTTCTCACCGGAGGAAGCCCTGAAGAAATCCACAGAGCCCTGGTTTGTGGATCGGGTATATGGAAAGCTTGTGGAGAAGATGAAGAAAAATGATTAATTTCTACAAAAAAATCTGCGGTATGCCGGGCGCAGGGTTTCTTCCATGGCGCACCATTTATCCGCAAGGCAGACCAGCCATGCCTCCCGGCACTGCGGCGGGATGGGCGTCAGCGGGAACATATGCCGGGCAATCGTATTTTTCTCCCGCTGATTTAAGGCGTAGTCCCGCGTGGCATTTCGTAAGGCCGTTCCCGGATGGCGGAAGCCATGAAGCCGGTGGGAGGCATCGTTTTCATGCCAGTCATATAAAAAATAATCGTGCAGCAGAGCGCCCTTCACCAGGGAGGCATCATCCATCGGAAACTGCCATTTTTCCATGAGAAAAAGACTGACGTATGCCACATGGACGCTGTGCCGGTAGATGGTTGTAGAGCCATGCTGCATGGCCTCCTTTTCTTCGTAGAATCTTCCCTGCATTGCCAGTTCCCGGATGGTGTCGGCCAGAAGTCTCTGGAGTCTGGAAGATAAGAAAATTTTTGCTTTCATAGGGTGCGGATCACCTCTCAGATTGAGATTTCGTTATGGTTCATATTTTTACAACCCGTATTATAATCAATTTCAGAGAGATGGCAATGGTCAGTTTGTGGTAATTAAAATTTATTTCTTAACAGAGAGCATTTGATATTGCTGCATCCGGTGAAAACGGATATACTAATAAATAAATGCGTTGCGGCAAAAGCGGAGCGGGAACGATCCCTGCGCCGCTTTTTGCGCCGCATATACTGAGAAAATAAGAGAAAGTTGAGGGGAAACAAAACATGCTTTTCATGAATAAAACACTGCTGCGCCTGGCCCGTGGTCTCTGGCTCTGGATCCTGGCTATTGCCGGTGTGAGCTTTCTGACGCTGGTCGGCACTACAGCGCTGGCTGAGATCATTGCCGGATTCCTGGGCAGTCTGTTTGAGCCGCAGGAGGCGCTGTCATCGGCGGGCAGTGCCATCCGTGGGGCACTTGTGGTGGCGCTGTTCACGTTCTGCGCACAGATGGGGAAGGGCCTGCTGGAATACAAGACGGCAGCCGAAGCGAGAACCAGTATGCGCCGTATGATTTTTTCCAGGGTACTGGAGCTGGATGCAGGAGGCATTGAAAAGATCGGACCGGTTTCGGCTATCACTGCTTCGGTGGATGCGGTGGAGCAGATGCAGATGTATTTCAGCACTTATCTGCCGAGCCTGATCTGCAGCATTCTGGCGCCGATTTATCTGTTCTTTCATTTAAAGAACATTTCCATGCCGGTGGCTCTGCTGCTTCTGGCAGTTTCTCTGGTGCTGCTTCCGGTGAATAATCTGTTCCGCTGCCGGATTGAGCAGATCCGAAAGACTTACTGGAAATCCCTGGATGATATGACCGGCTATTACATGGACAGCCTGCGGGGTCTGACCACGCTGAAGCTCTTTAACCGGGATCAGGAGCATTCCCGGATTTTGGGGGAGAAGGCAGATATTTTAAACTACAACATCAACTGTTTTATGAAAGTCAACTTTACGTCCTTCCTGGTAACGGAAGCCATGATTTACGCGGCCATTCTGTTTGCACTGGTAAATTCCGCTGGCCGCATTGCGGATGGCAGCATGACCATTGCTCAGGCTTTGATTGTGCTGATGCTTTCCTACAGCTATTTCTCTGCCGCAAAGGAGCTGATGAACGCTTCCCACAGCGCACTGACAGCGATCGCTGCGGCAGGTAAGGTGGAGGAGATCCTGGATACCGATACCTCCCGTCCGTACGAGCCGTCCCTTCCGGAAGATCCGAAGCATTTTGAGGGAATCCGCATGGATCATGTTTCCTATGGATACGAGGGCCGAAGCAGAGCCTTGCAGGATATTTCCCTGACGGTTCCAAAAGGAACGGTGGCTGCGCTGGTGGGCTTATCCGGCTGCGGAAAATCCACAACGGCATCTCTTCTGATGCGGTTTTGCGACCCGCTATCCGGAAAAATCTATATAGAAGGAAAAGATTACTGCAGCATGAAGCCGGAGGAGCTGCGAAAACACATTGCCATGGTGCCGCAGCAGGTCAATCTGTTTTCCGGTACGATCCGGGAGAACCTGCTGTTAGCGGACCCGGACGCAAAGGATGCTGCGCTTTTAGAGGCACTGGAAGAAGCAGGACTTGGCGCTTTTATCCGTTCCCAGAGTAAGGGGCTGGATTCCGATGTTGGAAATGCCGGAAGCTCTTTATCCGGCGGACAGCGCCAGAAGATGGGCATTGCCCGGGCGCTGCTTTCCAGGGCAGAGTACATGATCTTTGATGAGGCAACATCCAGCGTGGATCCGCAGAGTGAGAAAGAAATCTGGAAAACCATCGGACATCTGGCCGAGAGCCGGACGCTCATCATTATTTCCCATCGCATGTCCTCCGTGCAGAATGCAGACTGCATTTATGTGCTGAGAGATGGCAGGGTGGCCCAGCATGGGACTCATGAAGTCCTGATGGCAGAGGCCGGACTTTACAAAGAACTGGTGGTGCGCCAGCAGGCAATGGAGGTGGCAGAATGAAACGGAAATTCAGTTATTCGATGAAAGAGATGAATTACCGCCTTCTGATGATGGGACGCCCAATCTGGAAATATATTGGCATCTCCACGCTGGCCAGTACCCTTGGAGCCCTGTCACATATGGGACTGATGGGCTTTGGAGCCCTGTGGCTTTTGGCTGCGGCCGGATTTAGTGACGGAGCCGGAATTTATGCGGCCCTGACGGCAGTTTGCGCGGTCCTGATCGCGGTCTGCCGCTATCTGGAGGGTGTGTTTTCCCATCTGGGTGCTTATGGCATTCTGGCAAAGATGCGGGTGCATCTGTTCAATGCCATCGACCGCATCGCTCCGGCGTATCTGATCGGGCGGGAGACCGGTGATGTGATGAACATCGCGGTGTCGGACATTGAGACGCTGGAATACTTTTTTGCCCATACCATCGGGCCGATGTTTACGGTCATTCTGCTTCCGACGACAACGGTAGTGATCGCCTGGTGCGTAAATCCGCTGTATGCCCTGGTGCTGATCCCAATCTACCTGATCATCAGCGTGGTGCTTCCGCTTGTGGCATTAAAGGCCGGCCGGGGGATCGGCATGCGTTATCGGGAACGGCTTGGGGATCTGAAATCCAAGATTCTGGAGAGTGTCTACAGCATCCGGGATATCCAGATTTTCGGTGCCGGACAGCGCCGCATGCAGGTGGTGGAACAAGCGAATTTGAAGGTGAATCAGGCGGCTCTGGGACTGACTCTGCACCGCCAGACCATAGCATCCTTCCCGAACTTTTTCGTGTACCTGGCAAGAATCCTGATCCTGGTGTGCGCCGGCGTGCTGGCATCCCGCGGCATCAATCATCCGGTGGGAACCATTGCCCTGTCTTTTGCGGCAACGGCATCACTGTCCTCTACTTTCAGCCTGACCTTTGTGGTGACGAGCCTGCTGGAGAGCTATGCGGCGGCAGAACGTATCTTTAAAATTGAAGATGCAGAGCCGGAGACCAGGGAACCGGAACATCCGGTTCCCTGCGGTGAGATCGAGACCATTGAGTTCCGGGATGTGACCTTTGCTTATCCGGGCACACAGAAAAATATTCTGGAGCATTTTGATTATGTCATCAAAAAGGGAGACCGGGTAGGAATTGCCGGGGAGTCCGGTGTGGGAAAATCCACGATCCTGCGTCTGCTTCTGCGGTTTTATGCGCCGACAAAAGGGCAGATCCTCATCAATGGTATCCCGATTGAGCAGATCAGCTTTACGGAACTGCATCAGCGTATCGCGTTCCTGGAACAGGATACCTACCTGTTTGACGCGACGATCGCGGAAAATATCGGTGTTGCAAAGCCGGATGCTGCGGTGGAAGAGATCAAAATAGCAGCAAAACGTGCCGGAATCGCAGAGTTTATTGAAACTCTGCCAGATGGCTATGACACCGATATGGGACAGATGAGCGCGCGGCTTTCCGGCGGAGAGCGTCAGCGTATCGGCATTGCGCGGGTGCTTCTCAGAAATCCGGATGTCTGCCTGATGGACGAGCCGTCCAGCGCGCTGGATGCACTGCATGAGAAGGAACTGCTGCATACTCTGGAGACAGAGTACGCGGGAAAGACGCTGTTGTTGATTTCTCACCGTGCAAGCACGCTGACAGGATGTGAGCGGATCCTGAATGCAGAGAAATTCCGGCATTAGTTCTGCTTTTATAATCCATCGGTTGAGTTGTAAAATATGAAAAATATGGTATACACTTGTATATACAAATCAAAATTGGGAGAAATTCTGCTGGCTGCGGATGAAATCGGACTTACCGGCTTATGGTTTAGCGGGCAGAAGTATTTTGCCAGTACACTTCCGGACGAACATATTTCCCGGGAAACACCGGTTCTGTCAGAAGCAAAAGAATGGCTGGATGTATATTTTTCTGGAAAAGAGCCGGCCTTTACCCCGCCCCTTCATCCTGCCGGTTCAGCTTTCCAGCAGTCAGTATGGCAGATTTTATTGCAGATTCCATACGGGCAGACCACAACCTACGGGGAGATTGCCAGACAGCTGGCTGCCGTGAAAAGGACTCCCGGTATGTCTGCGCAGGCGGCAGGCGGTGCAGTGGGGCATAATGCGATTTCCATTATCATTCCCTGTCACCGGGTGGTCGGAAGTAACGGAAGCCTGACGGGATATGCAGGAGGCATAGAGAAAAAAGTAGCACTGCTTAAGCTGGAACATACTGATATGAGCCACTTTTTCATTCCCAAGAAGGGAACAGCGCTGTAAGTTTGGAGGGACCGGGCAGAGTTGAAATCTGCCCGGTCCCTCTTTGGGTGTGCGCCCGGAGGCGCATCTTGTTAGCTGGTTACTTCCTGCAGCACCAGTCTCGGCTCAGCCATCAGCGAATAATTCGTATGATAGATGACGAATCCCGGAGCACCTCCGGCCGCCTTTTTTACATGCTTTCTCTGAATATAGTCGATCTCGACCTTATCATTGTCCCGGCCTTTGGAGTACCAGGCAGCCAGGGCAGCGGCTTCCTCGAAGGTACGGTCCGGAAGCTCTTTGCCCTCGGTCCGGACTACTACATGGGAACCCGGAATTCCTTTGGCATGGAACCACCAGTCATTGCCGTTGGCAATTTTGAAGGTCACTTCCTCGTTCTGGTAGTTGTTCTTTCCAACGTAAATATCGAATCCGTCTGTGGAGCGGTAGTGATACGGACGGCTGGTGATCTTCGGCTTTTTGGCGCCGTAGGGACGTTTCTTCACAAAGCCGAATTCCATCAGCTCTTCCTTGATCTGTACCAGATCATCCTCCTTCAGTGCGATATCCAGGGCGGTGCTGATGGATTCTAAGTGGTCGATTTCCTGCTTTGTCTCTAACGTCAGGTCACTCAGGGCCTCGAAGGTACGTTTCAGCTTATTATATTTCGCAAAGAATTTCTGGGAGTTTTCCTGTGCGGAAAGCTGTGGATCCAGCGGGATCCTTACCTCTTCATTGGTATAGTAATTCAGGCATTTCAGCTCTTTTTCCCCGCCCTTTAACTCATAACCGTAGGTATTTAACAGCTCGCCGTATACCTTATATTTGTCACGCTTTTCGGTATCCTTTAACTGCTTTTCCTGCAGGTCGTATTTTTTATAGTTCCGCTCCAGGGCAGTCTGGACAATCTTTCTTAAGTCTACGGATTTCTGGCGGATGCGGGTCACAGCGCTCTTCTCGGAGTAGTAGGAGTCTAATAGGCGGCTGATGGAGTCAAAGGACTTGGCCTGATACTCCGCAGAATTATAGCAGGTCAGTGGGACGGAAGCAAACTCCACCGGTTCCTCACCGCGGTAGATGATGTTCGGCGTAAACCTGCCGTTTTTGACATCCTCCATCAGCAGATCAAACATGTGGTATAAATGAGTCAGCTCTGCCGGAGAAAGCTCGTTGGCGGAACGGTCCCCGTCAATGGAGGCGAGATGGCAGATTTCCGTGCCAATGATGGGACTGATTCCGGTAAGCTTCTGATACAGGGCCTTCTGAACCGGAGCCGGGGTGCTGCCGATGACATTTGCAAAGGTCTCCTCGGAAATGGTGAGTGGGTCTTCTTTATCGGTGGTGTGCGGGATGAAATACATCCGGCCCGGCAGGACCTCGCGCACGGAGCTGACCTGGGCAGAGACATGCTTGATGCTGTCTAAGATGGTGCCGTCTTCCTTACAGAAGATGATGTTGCTGTGCTTGCCCATCAGCTCTATGATGAGGCGCTTCTTTCTCAGATCTCCCAGCTCATCGAGGTGCTCAATCTCAAACTCGATGATACGCTCAAGTCCCGGCTGGGATACTTTGACGATGCGTCCGGTTCCGATATGCTTTCTCAGCAGCATACAGAAGTTCGGTGCGGTCAGCGGACTTGGCTTGTTGGTCTCAGTGAAGTATACCAGGGGCAGGCTTGCGCTGGCCGATACCGAGAGACGCAGGGTTTCTTTATTATTTTTTACCGTGAACATCAGCTCATCCTTCTCCGGCTGGGCAATCTTGTTGATCTTGCCGCCCTCTAACTTCTGCCGGATATCATGGACCAGATTCGCGATTACAATTCCGTCAAATGCCATGTTACAATACAGCTCCTTTATATGAAGTGGATATTACGATTCTTCCAATTATACAGGATTCCATGAAAATTTACAAGAACGCAAAACCGATTGCCACGAAGCCGTTGACTTGTTTTTCCATTTGAATTATAATACTTTTATCTATGGCAAAGGAGTAGAGGACATCATGATAAAGAGCATGACTGGATTTGGCCGGTGCGAGATTGTCACTGCGGAATGCAAGATTTCCGTAGAAATGAAGGCAGTCAACCATCGCTATCTCGATTTAAGCATCAAGCTGCCAAAGAAGTTCAACTACTTTGAGGCAGGCATCCGCAATCTGTTAAAAACTTATATTCAGCGTGGAAAGGTCGATGTATTCATCAACTACGAAGACTACACAGAAGAGAAGATGTGCTTAAAGTATAACAGCTCCCTTGCTGCAGAGTATATGAGCTGCTTCAGACAGATGGAGGAACAGTTCGGCATCAAAAACGACGTTACCGTATCAGGACTGGCCCGCATGCCGGAGGTCCTGACCATGGACCAGGTCCCGGAGGATGAAGACCGGATCTGGCAGCAGCTTTCAGGAGCCGTCGAGGAGGCCGCAAAGAAATTTGTGGATTCCCGCGTTCAGGAGGGCGAAAAATTAAAGGAAGATCTGCTTGGCAAGCTGGATTACATGAGCAGTCTGGTGGCTTTTATCGAGGAACGCTCCCCGGTCATCCTGACCGAATACCGCCAGAAACTGGAGGATAAGGTCAGAGAGCTTCTGGGCAGCACCCCGCTTGATGAGGGGCGCATTGCTACCGAGGTTACCATCTATGCCGACAAGATTTGTGTAGATGAGGAGATGGTGCGTCTCCACAGTCATATTGATGCTACCAGAAAAGAGCTGGAAGCAGGCGGCAGCGTAGGCCGCAAGCTGGACTTTATCGCACAGGAGATGAACCGTGAGGCCAATACCACACTGTCCAAATCCACCGATCTGGAGATTTGTGATAAGGCCATTGCATTAAAGACTGAGATCGAAAAAGTCAGAGAGCAGATTCAGAATATTGAATAATCGTGACTGTGAAGATACTGAACAGTTACGAATAATCACAGAACGAGTAAAGAATCGAGGATTAAATATGAGCCGTAAAGGAGTTTTAGCGGTTGTTTCCGGCTTTTCGGGAGCAGGAAAGGGCACTTTGATGAAAGCACTGCTTTCAGAACATGCAGACCAGTATGCGTTATCTATTTCTGCCACTACACGCGGACCGCGTGAGGGGGAAGTGGATGGAAGAGAGTATTTCTTCAAAACGAAAGACCAGTTTGAGCAGATGATCGCGGAAGATGCGCTGATCGAGCATGCCTGCTATGTAGGAAACTATTACGGGACTCCGAAGAGCTATGTCATGGAGCGGCTGGAAGCCGGAAAGAACGTCATTCTGGAAATTGAGATCCAGGGCGCCTTAAAGGTGAAGGAAAGGTTTCCGGACACACTGCTTTTGTTTGTGACACCGCCAAGCGCTGGAGAACTGGAACGCAGACTGCGGGGCCGCGGCACAGAAACAGATGAGGTCATCAAAAGCCGCTTAAAACGCGCGGTGGAAGAGGCTGAGTTCATGGACCGCTACGATTACATTCTGGTGAATGATGACCTTGAGACCTGTGTGCAGGAAATGCATGAGCTGATCCAGGCGCAGCGCCACAAAACTTCCCAGAATCAGGAGTTTATCGTGGAAATGAAAGAGGATTTAAAACAGTTTTAAATGAGGCTGTTTTTATCATAAAGCTATTATACAAGATTAAGAGATATCCCCAGAAAGGAGTTTTATTATGTTACATCCATCCTATACAGATTTGATCAACGCAGTAAACAGCGAGGTTGAGCCGGGTGAGCAGCCGGTCGTACAGAGCCGTTATTCCATCGTTCTTGCAACCTCCAAGCGTGCAAGACAGATCATCGGCGGAGATGAGCCGCTCATCGCGAGAGCAGCAGGCAAAAAGCCGCTTTCCATCGCAGTCCAGGAGCTTTACGAGGGTAAGGTAAAAATCCTCGGCGATAACGATGCCGAAGAAGCGGAAGAGGCAAAAGCGATCGAAGCTGCAGCAGATGGAGATCCGGAAGCATTCGGAATCGAAGCTGAGCAGGTTGAGGAGTAGAAATAAAAGTATAATGGGATAAAAGAAAGGAGAAGGCCGTCTCATATGTCAGAGATGGCTTTTTCCATAAAACAGGAGTTTGAAATTTATGAAGATTTTATGTGTTTCTCTTGGCTGTGACAAGAACCTGGTTGATACTGAGATGATGCTCGGACTTTTAAACCGGGACGGCCATACCTTTACAGACGATGAAAACGAGGCAGATATCATTGTGATCAATACCTGCTGTTTCATCAATGACGCAAAAGAAGAGAGTGTGAACACCATCCTGGAGATGGCAGAACTGAAAAAGACCGGAAAATGCAAGGCTCTGATCGTGACCGGCTGTATGGCCCAGCGCTACAAGCAGGAGATCCTTGAGGAGATCCCGGAGGTGGACGGTATTCTTGGAACATCCACATACGATGAGATTTCCAATGTGTTAAAGCAGGCTCTTGGCGGAGAAGCACATGTCAGCTGCTTCCACGATCTAAATGCGCTTCCGGAGGTGGAGACCTCGCGTATCATTACCACAGGCGGTCATTACGCGTTTTTAAAGATCGCGGAAGGCTGTGATAAACACTGTACTTACTGCATTATCCCGAGCCTGCGCGGCAATTACCGCAGCGTGCCGATGGAGCGCTTACTGAAAGAGGCTAATGAGCTGGCAGACCAGGGTGTCCGCGAGCTGATCCTGGTAGCGCAGGAGACTACTCTGTACGGCGTGGATTTATACGGAAAGAAGATGCTTCCGGAGCTGCTCCATAAGCTGGCTGAGATCCCGGGCATCTACTGGATCCGGATTCAGTACTGCTATCCGGAGGAGATCACCGATGAGTTCATTGAGGCCATCCGTACGGAAGAAAAGGTCTGCCATTATCTGGATGTTCCGATCCAGCATGCCAGTGACCGCATCTTAAAGCGTATGGGCCGCCGTACCAACCAGGCGCAGCTTCGCGAGATCATTGGAAAGCTTCGCGCCGCAGTCCCGGATATTGCGCTTCGCACCACCATGATCTCCGGCTTCCCGGGCGAGACTCAGGAAGATCACGAAGAGGTCATGCGCTTTGTAGATGAGATGGAGTTCGAGCGTCTTGGCGTATTTACCTACTCCGCAGAGGAAGACACTCCGGCAGCAGCTTTCCCGGATCAGATTCCGGAGGAGGTGAAGGAGGAGCGCCGCGACGAGATCATGGAGCTCCAGCAGGAAATTGCCTTTGAAAAGTCCGAATCTATGGTAGGACGCGTTCTGGATGTTATGATCGAGGGCAAGGTGGCTGACGAAGCTGCTTATGTAGGAAGAACCTACATGGATGCCCCGAATGTAGATGGATATATCTTTGTTAACAGTGGTGAGCTCTTTATGTCCGGTGATTTTGTCCGGGTGAAGGTCACCGGTTCCAATGACTATGATCTGATCGGGGAGGTATACGATGAATCTGCCGAATAAACTGACCGTGCTGCGGGTGATCATGATCCCTTTTTTTGTAGTCAGCTTGCTGGCATTTCATGGGGAGGTACGCCTGCTTCGCAACCTGGCAGCTGCCATCTTTATTGTAGCCAGTCTCACTGACATGCTGGATGGAAAGATTGCAAGAAAATATAACCTGGTAACAAATTTTGGAAAATTTATGGATCCGCTTGCAGATAAGCTTTTGGTCTGCTCCGCGCTGATCTGTCTCATTGAACTGGGACAGCTTCCGTCCTGGATGGTCATTATCATTGTCAGCCGGGAGTTCATCATCAGCGGCTTCCGCCTGATCGCCGCAGAGCAGGGCATTGTCATTGCCGCCAGCTACTGGGGCAAGTTTAAGACCACGTTTCAGATGATCGCAGTCATCTTAATGATCGTGGATCTTCCGGTCCTGCACATTCTGACGGTGGCCTGCACCTGGATCGCACTGGTGCTGACTGTGGTTTCACTGGTGGATTACATTGCAAAGAATCATAAAGTGCTTACAGAGGGGGCAATTTAAATGGTAGTAGAACTGATTTCAGTCGGAACAGAGCTTCTGCTCGGAAACATTGTGAATACCAACACCCAGTTTCTTGCGGAAAAATGCGCGCTTCTGGGTCTGACCATGTATCATCAGGTTACAGTCGGAGATAACCACGACCGTCTGGCTGAGGTGATCCGGACAGCACTGAAGCGCTCAGATGTCATCATCCTGACCGGCGGTCTTGGACCGACCGAGGACGATCTGACCAAGGAGGTCTGTGCGGAGGTAATGGGCTTCCCGCTGGTGGAGGATAAGCACACCCGTGAGCGGATCGAGGAGTATTTCCGGAACAACATTTATAAGGTGATTCCGGATAATAACTGGAAACAGGCGATCATTCCGGAGGGCTGCATGGTTCTGGATAACGATAACGGCACTGCGCCTGGCCTGATCCTGGAAAAGTACGGCAAGTCTGCCATTCTTCTTCCGGGACCGCCAAATGAGCTGTATCCGCTGTTTATGAATCAGGTATTTCCGTATCTGCAGAAGCTGCAGCCGGAGGTGATCCGTTCCCAGATGGTAAAGATCTGTGGTGTGGGAGAAAGCCAGGTAGAAGATAAGCTCCTGGATCTCATTGACAAACAGAAGAATCCGACCATTGCTACCTATGCGAAGACCGGTGAGGTTCATATCCGTGTGACGGCAAAGGCCGCCACCGAGGAAGAGGCCAGAAAGCTGGTAAAGCCGGTGGTAAAGGAGATCAAAAACCGCTTTGGCGATTATGTTTATTCCACGAAGGAAGAGGAAACGCTGGAGCAGGCGGTGGTGAAGCTGTTAAAGAAATATGACCTGACCATGACAACTGCGGAGTCCTGCACCGGCGGACTGCTGGCAGGCCGCATCATCAATGTACCCGGGGCTTCCGAGGTTTATAACGAGGGCTTTATCACGTATTCCAACAAAGCAAAGCGTAAATACCTGGATGTCAGCAAGAGTACGTTAAAGAAATACGGCGCAGTCAGTGAGCAGACTGCCAGAGAGATGGCAACCGGCGGTGTATTTGCTACCGATTCCGATGCCTGTGTGGCAGTGACCGGTCTGGCCGGCCCGGACGGCGGCAGTGAGGAGAAGCCGGTGGGGCTGGTGTATATCGCAACCTATATGAAGGACAAGGTCAATGTCCAGAGGTATCAGTTTAAGGGCAACCGGGCCAAGATCCGGGAGCAGGCAGTGGTAAAGGGACTGGATCTTCTGCGCCGTTCTATTCTGGATAATTACCGGTAGAAATCCTGTGTGCCGGTGAAAGCCGGAAACCTTCGCAACGTTGTGAAAAAATGCTGTGACAGGCAAAAGGAGAAGATGTGATGCAGTGGTACAGTCATTTGTATGTGGGCAGGCGGGCAAAGCGGCACCGGTATGCCATCATTCAGGGCATTCGGGAAGAAAGGCTGCAGCCGGAGGTTTATGTGATTACTTCCCCGCAAAATGGAGAGAATCTTTGTGACATCTATCCTTCTGCCTTGCTTCTGGTTCCATCGGAAAAGAAGAAGGAGCGCATGATCCTGGGAATTGCGGTTACATACTGGGAAGCTCTGGAGGTGGTGCGCAGGATGGTGGATGATTTGTATCAGAAAACAGGAGAGGTATCGGCGGAGGCGTTTGCCCGCTTTACAGGAATTGACGTATGGTAGCAATCGTACTGGGAATCTTAAAAATAATCGGGATTCTGCTCCTTGTAATTCTGGGACTGCTCCTGTTTGTGATCATAAGCGTGCTGTTTGTTCCGCTCCGGTACCGGGCAGAGGGCAGCTTTTATGAGAAGCTGAAGGGCAGTGCTTCGGTAAGCTGGTTTCTGCATCTCATTTCCCTGAAGATTTCTTATGATGAAAAAGCGCAGGTGGATGTCCGGGTCCTCTGGTTTCATCCGGGACGGGAAAAGGCAGAAAAAGCGCAGGACAGAGCGGAAACATCGGAAAGGGCAGAGCCTGTGACCGGGCGAGCCTGTGCCGATTTCCCGGAAGAAGCAGATGAAACAGAAAAATCAGAGGCTGATGCATTTGAGAAGGAGCTGACGGAGCGGGTGGAAACTGCGCAGGTATCCGCTACGCCGGGGACAGACCGGCACGAAGGGAAAAATGCCGGGGCTGGTAAAATTGCAGCGCGTTTCAGGCATTTTCTATCGGCTCTGAAGCTGAACGTCCAGGGGATCCACAGGAATCTGAAAAAAGCGGCAAAGAAGCTTCGGGCGGGAAAAAACCGGTGGGAGACGATCCTTTCCTTCCTCCGGAATGAGGAAAACAAAAAAACGTTTCGTCTGGCAAAACGGCAGATTTTTGCTGTTATCCGGCATATTCTGCCGAGAAAGTCAGAAGGAAAGATCAGGTTTGGTTTTGCTGATCCTTATATGACCGGGCAGGTCCTTACCTGGATCAGCCCGTTTTACGGCCTGTATGGCCGTCACCTTCAGATATGTCCGGATTTTCTGGAGCCATGCCTGGAAGGGGAATGGAAGCTGAAGGGACATATCCGGCTGGGAACCATTCTGCTTCTGGCTTTCCGGATGCTTCTGGATAAAAATATCAGATTGTGGATCAGGGCGGCGAGAGGCCGCAAAGAGAAAGCCTAAGCTGTATGATATGGCGGGAATTGTAAGGCCCAGAATGATCTGGCCATCCGCATAAAGGAGGACAATATGGCAGAAAATCAATTTGTTTCAACGGTAGAGGCCCTGTTTAAGGGGATGGATCAGTTTGTAACGACAAAGACCGTAGTGGGAGATGCTGTAAAGGTGGATGATGCGATCATCCTCCCGCTGGTGGATGTGACCTGCGGTATGGCAGCCGGTTCCTTTGCGGACAATGCAAAGCACAATGGGGGCGGCGGCATGAGTGCCAAGATGAGCCCAAGTGCCGTGCTCGTGATCCAGAATGGTGTGACCAAGCTGGTGAATATCAAGCAGCAGGATGCAGTGACCAAGGTTCTTGATATGGTGCCGGATTTTGTGAATAAATTTGCTGGCGGAAAAAAGGAAGAGGTTTCGGAAAAGGCTATGGAAACCGCGCAGGAGATTGCGGCAGCCGGCGAGGAAGCGGACGCAAAGGCGGAATAACAGTTGACACGGATATAACATAAGCCCCGGTTCATACCTCATGGAAGACAGCATATACTGATAGTGGAAGCTTACGCTGCTGTTTCTGGTCTGAGTGCGCAGAAACAGCCGTATTTTCATATCAGGAGGCTGCCATGAGGCGTGTTCTGGGGCTTATGCTTTTTTGCTTTGGGATCGGAATGACGCTTCTTTTGTTTATTCCGGAAACACTGTCTACGCTGATCTTTATCATTGGATGCCTGACTCTGGGCTATTATCTTTTTTGCGGATGAGATCCATACAGAAAATAGCAGAAGTATGTGAAATAAGAGACTGTGCAGAAAGTGTGAAACGAAAAAGAGGACATGTCAAACGACATGTCCTCAGCATCAGTTCCAATTATGCTCTTTCAACTAAGCCGGAACGTAAGCAAGAAGTACATACATACATCTTCTTAGCTCCTCCATTAACTTTAACCTTAACAGATTTAACGTTTGCTTTCCAGATCGCGTTGGATCTTCTATGGGAGTGGCTCACGTTATTTCCGAAGTGAGCAGCCTTTTCACAGATTGCACATTTAGCCATGATTGCACCTCCTTAACCGGTACTTGGTCCCGTAAGGAACCACAACATAAAGTATGATAGCAGAAAGTCCCCATTTTGGCAAGTGAAATTTCACATTTTTTTGAGAAAAAATATAAAAGCGGGGAAATAAATGAAGAAAACGTGGGAAAATGTTTTCATGTATGACTGTTTGCGGACCGGCTTTCGAGAAAAGTCATAATGGACATAAATAAGGATATGTGATATGATTAATTAGTTAAATAATGCCTTTTTCCGAAATGGCATATCTGAAAACAATGCAGCCTGGCTTTTTCCGGCAGCAAATAAGATAGATATGGAGGGGTTTCTATGAAAGGACGCATCAACAACAAACTGGGCGAGATTCAGATTAGCTCCGATGTCATTGCCATGTATGCGGGCATGACGGCAGTAGAGTGTTTTGGTATTGTTGGTATGGCGGCGGTCAGCATGAAGGACGGACTGGTTAAGCTGTTAAAGCGTGAGAGTCTGACCCACGGCATCACTGTGGAAGTGCAGGATAACCATATTTCCATCGATTTTCATGTGATCGTGGCTTATGGAGTTAGCATCTGCGCAGTATCAGACAATCTGATCGCAAGTGTGAAATACAAAGTAGAAGAATTCACCGGCATGGAGGTTGACAAGATCAACATTTATGTGGAAGGTGTACGAGTGATTGATTAAGGAGGACCTGACGGTGAGTGTGAAGGTAATAGACGCCCGTCTGATGCAGAAGGCATTTCTTGCCGGAGCAAAGGGATTAGAAGCAAAAAAAGAGTGGATCAACGAATTAAATGTATTTCCGGTGCCGGACGGCGATACCGGAACCAATATGACCATGACGATCATGGCCGCGGCCAGAGAGGTGGCAGCTGTAAAGGACCCAACCATGGATTCCCTGGCCAAGGCAATTTCTTCCGGCTCCCTGCGCGGCGCAAGAGGAAACTCCGGCGTTATCTTATCCCAGCTGTTCCGCGGTTTTACCAAAGAGATCAAGGGAAAAGAGGCTGTAGATGTCAAGACGCTGGCCCAGGCCTTTGTCCATGCCACTGAGACCGCTTATAAGGCAGTTATGAAGCCGAAAGAGGGTACGATCCTGACGGTTGCGAAGGGCATGGCAGATAAGGCAGTAGAGGCTGCCGAGGAGACAGATGACATCCTGGAGTTCGGCAGCAGGGTCATTGAACATGGTGATTATGTGTTAAGCCAGACTCCGGAGATGCTTCCGGTATTAAAGCAGGCAGGTGTGGTAGACTCAGGCGGTCAGGGACTGATGCAGGTATTAAAGGGCGCATTTGACGGCATCAGCGGCAAGGAAGTGGATATCACGGTTCCGGATGCCAAACCTGCGGCAGGTGCACCGGCAGAAGCAAAGGGTGCGGCATCCACTGACATTGACACGGCACATATCAAATATGGCTACTGTACCGAGTTCATCATCAATCTGGAGCAGCATTACGATGAAAACAGCGAACATGAGTTCAAGGCTTATCTGGAGTCGATCGGTGATTCCATCGTGGTGGTTTCCGATGATGATATTGTAAAAGTACATGTTCATACCAATGATCCGGGGCTTGCCATCCAGAAGGCACTGACCTTTGGCTCCCTGTCCCGCATGAAGATCGACAATATGCGCGAGGAGCACCAGGAGCGCGTGATCCAGGACGCAGAGCGCAAGGCAGCAGAGCAGAAAGCCGGGGAAGAAAAGGCAGAGACAGCAAAGGATGAGCCGAGAAAGCCATATGGCTTCATTGCGGTATCCGTTGGAGACGGGCTGGGCGAGATCTTTAAGGGCATTGGCGCAGATTACCTGATCGAGGGCGGTCAGACCATGAACCCGAGTACCGAGGACATGGTCAACGCGATCGACCACGTGAACGCGGATACCATCTATATCCTTCCGAACAACAAGAACATTATTCTGGCTGCAGAGCAGGCAAAGTATCTGGTAGAGGACAAGCAGATCATCGTAGTTCCGTCTAAGACAGTACCGCAGGGCATTACCGCGCTGATTAACTTTATTCCGGATCAGACTCCGGAGGAGAATCTGGCAACCATGGTGGAAGAGATGGGCCGTGTGAAAACCGGTCAGATTACCTATGCGGTGCGCAATACCGTCATAGATGACATGGAGATCCATGAGGGCGATATCATGGGAATCGGTGACCACGGTATGCTGGCTGTCAGCACCAGTCTTGAGAAGACCACCGTTGACACCTTAAAGGCTATGCTGGATGAGGATTCCGAGCTGGTTACCGTTTACTACGGAAGCGATGTGAGTGCAGCAGACGCGCAGGCCCTGACAGCAAAGCTTCAGGAAAGCTGCCCGGATGTGGAAATTGAGCTTCAGGAGGGCGGTCAGCCGATCTACTATTATCTGATTTCTGTAGAGTAGCCGCAGCTGCATGCAGCCGGAAACGGACACTTTACTGTAAGGCGAAAATATGAGGGGAGTTGTCTTTACGGATAACTCTCCTTTTGCAATATAGGAGAATGATTATGAATCAGCAGCCAATTACCGTCCTGAAGGGAATTGGGGAAAAAACGGCAGGCTTGTTTGCAAAACTGGGAGTTGAGACAGTAGAGGAGCTGCTTCACGATTATCCGCGTGCCTACGATGCCTACGAAGAACCGGTTCCCGTTGGAAAACTGCGGGAAAAGGGGATGTTTGCGGTATCCGGCCAGCTTATGAAGACGCCGTCCGTGCGCCGTTTTAAGAATATCCAGGTTGTGATCACGGACGTACGGGATATGACCGGGGCACTGCAGCTGACCTGGTATAATATGCCTTATCTGCGCACTGTTCTGCAGATGGGCCAGATCCTCATTTTTCGAGGCCGTGTGGTAAAAAAGAACGGACGGCTGACTATGGAGCAGCCGGAGGTATTTACACCGGAACAGTATCGCGGCATCATGCATTCCATGCAGCCGGTGTATGGACAGACAAAGGGACTGGGCAATAAGACCATCACCCGTGCAGTGCAGCAGGCATTGGAACAGCGGCAGATGGAGCGGGAGTATCTGCCGGAGGAGCTTCGCAGCCGTTACGAACTTGCAGAATACAATTATGCGATCGAGCATATCCATTTTCCGGCAGACCGGAAGGAACTGCTCTTTGCCAGAAAGCGCCTGGTGTTTGATGAATTTCTGTTCTTTCTGCTTTCTGTGCGCCAGTTAAAGGAAAAACGTCAGGACTTAAAAAGCAGCTATGTGATCCCGCGGTCAGCGAAGGTCGATCAACTCCTGGATTCTCTGCCCTATGAGCTGACCGGTGCCCAGAAAAAGGTTCTGGAAGAGGTGCGGAGGGATCTGGAAAGCGGACTGGTCATGAACCGTCTGGTACAGGGCGATGTGGGCTCCGGAAAAACCATTGTGGCAGTACTGGCCCTTCTGGAAACGGCTATGAACGGCTGTCAGGGGGCCTTGATGGCTCCGACCGAGGTTCTGGCAAAGCAGCACTACGAATCCATTACCGGTCTGTTTTCCACTTACGGGATTGAAATGCAGGTGGTTCTGGTGACAGGTTCCATGACGGCAAAGGAAAAACGTCTGGCCTACGAAAAGATTGCTTCTCACGAGGCAGATATCATAGTGGGAACTCATGCCCTGATCCAGGAAAAAGTGCATTATGACCGGCTGGCCCTGGTCATTACCGATGAGCAGCACCGGTTCGGCGTAGGGCAGCGGGAGGCCCTGGGAAACAAGGGCAGTGAACATGATCCGGAGCTGACACCGCATGTGCTGGTCATGAGTGCCACCCCGATCCCCAGGACTCTGGCTATCATTCTGTATGGAGATCTGGATATTTCTATTATTGATGAGATGCCGGCAGAGCGTTTGCCTGTCAAAAACTGTGTGGTAAACACCGGGTACCGGGACAGGGCATATCAGTTCATTGCCAGGGAAATTGCTGCCGGGCGCCAGGCCTACGTCATCTGTCCCATGGTAGAGGAGAGCGAGATGATCGAGGCGGAAAATGTGCTGGACTACACAAAGCTTCTGCGGGAAAAGCTGCCTGCAGGCATTACTGTGGAGTACCTGCACGGAAAAATGAAGGGCAAAGAGAAAAATAAGATCATGGAGCGTTTTGCTTCAGGTGAAATCCAGGTGCTTGTTTCCACAACCGTTGTCGAAGTCGGTGTGAATGTTCCGAATGCCACGGTCATGATGATCGAGAATGCGGAGCGTTTCGGACTGGCCCAGCTTCATCAGCTTCGCGGCCGTGTGGGACGCGGCGCGCACCAGTCCTACTGTATCATGGTGAACTGCTCTGACCAGGATGGTACCCAGGAGCGCCTGGATATCTTAAACCGATCGAATGACGGCTTCTACATTGCCTCTGAGGATCTGAAGCTGCGTGGCCCGGGAGACTTTTTCGGTATACGCCAGAGCGGTGATATGGAATTTAAGATCGCGGACATCTTTACCGACGCAAATCTGTTAAAGACCGTATCAGAAGAAGTAAACCGTATTCTGGAACGTGACCCGGAGCTGGAGCAGGGAGAGTACCGGGCGCTAAAGGATCGGTTGGATGTGTATCTGAGTAAGAGCTACGATAAACTGAATTTATGATATAGCCAGTAACGTAGACAGGGGAGTCCTATTTCACGGCACTCTCCTGTCGGACTGATTAATAATTAATAATTAATTGTCTGAAAAAAATGATTGACAAATCCGTTCTGCCGCATTATGATAAGTAGCAACAACGACAAACCGATGAGAAAGAGGAGTAAGCACTTCGCTGATATCACAGAGAGCTGCAGGTGGTGGGATTGCAGTATGGAAGGAATTGCTGAATGGACTTTCGAGGGCAGATCTGAAATCGAGGCTGGTGAGCAAAAAGGCACAGAAAGTAGGAACTGACGGAAACCGCAACCGTTACCTGGCGGCGTATATGTTAGTATACGGGTGAGTGGGTGCAAACCAATTTGAGTGGTACCGCGGATTAAGTATATTCGTCTCAAATACAGATTTATTTCTGTATTTGAGATTTTTTTTATTTTAAGGAGGAAACGATTATGAGAAAAAGTGTGAAGGTTATGGCAGCAGCAATGGCAGCAATGATGGCATTGGCAGGATGCGGCAGCAAGACCGCAGAGACCACTGCAGCAGACACAAAGGCAGCAGAAACCACAGCAGAAGCTTCCACAGCGGAAACTACCGCAGAAGCAGCAGGTGTGGAGCTTGCCGATGGCGAGTACACCGTAGGTATCGGCCAGTTCGCAGAGCACGGCTCCTTAGATAACTGCCGTACCGGATTTTTGCAGGGCCTGGCAGATGAGGGTATCGTGGAAGGCAAGAACCTGACTGTTCTTTACGAGAACGCACAGGCAGACGGCGGCACCGCAAGCCAGATCATGAACAACTTCCTTTCCAAGAAAGCCGATCTGATCTGTGCCATTGCAACCCCGATCGCCCAGAGTGCCTACAGCGCAGCAAAGGATGCTGGCGTACCGGTGATCTACACCGCAGTTACCGATCCGGTACTGGCAGAGCTTGCTAACGCAGACGGAACCTCGGTCGGAGAGATTACCGGTACCAGCGACAAGCTTCCGGTTGAAAGCCAGTTAAAGATGATCCGCACCATGCTTCCGGATGCAAAGACCATCGGTATCATGTACAGCACCAGCGAGATCAATTCCGTGTCCGCGATCGAGGAATACAAGGAAGCAGCACCGGAGTATGGCTTTGAGATTGTAGAGAGTGGTATTTCTTCTACCGCAGACATCCCGTTAGCAGCAGATGCCCTGGTAGAGAAAGTTGACTGTATCAATAACTTAACCGACAATACCGTGGTAAGCTCCCTTCCGGTAATCCTGGATAAGGCAGCAAAGAAAAACATCCCGGTATTCGGAAGCGAGATCGAGCAGGTTAAGATCGGCTGTCTTGCAGCGGTTGGCCTGGATTATGTAAGCCTTGGCGAGCAGACTGGTAAGATGGCAGCAAAAGTATTAAAGGGCGAAAAGAAGGCAAGCGAGATGAACTTTGAGATTATCGAAGAGGCAGCTTTCTATGGGAACAACAAGGTAGCAGAAAATCTTGGTATCACCATTCCGGCAGAGCTTTCCGACAACGCGGCAGCACTGTTCGATGAGATTATCACCAACTAGAGGGTATTCATAAAAGAATACATGCTCTTAGAAATCGGAGGAAACAAATGTCTATCATCATTGGCGTCATGGAAGAAGGTCTGATCTACGCGATCATGGCACTTGGCTTATATATTACCTACAAAATCCTGGATTTTCCGGATCTGTCTGTGGACGGCACGTTCCCAATGGGAGCGGCTGTCACAGCCATGCTGATCCTGAAGGGGGTACATCCGGCACTGACTCTGCTCCTGAGCTTTGCGGCAGGACTGCTGGCAGGATGCATTACCGGCCTGATCCATGTGAAGCTGAAGGTACGGGACCTGCTCTCCGGCATCATCATGATGACAGCGCTTTACTCCATTAACCTGCGGATCGCGGGGAAGGCAAACCTGCCGATCTTCAGCAAGCAAACAATTTTTGAGAATACATTTCTGGAAGCTGCCGTGCCGGAGGCACTGGATCCGTATCTGGTCTGCATTATCCTGTTCGTGATCGTCCTGCTCTGTAAGATCCTGCTGGATCTGTTCTTAAAGACCCGGGCCGGGTATCTGCTGAGGGCAGTCGGTGATAACGAGGTGCTGGTGACCTCTCTGGCAAAGGATAAGGGCATGGTGAAGATCCTGGGACTGGCTCTCGCAAATGGCTTTGTAGCTCTGGCGGGCTGCGTGTACTGCCAGCAGAAAGGCTTCTTTGAGGTCAGCACCGGAACCGGCACCATGGTGATCGGCCTGGCCAGCGTGATCATCGGAACCAAGCTGCTGAAGAGGTTTCATGGTGTGAAGGCAACTACCGCAGTCATCTTCGGTTCCATTGTCTATAAGGCCTGCGTATCCCTGGCCATCGCCCTGGGCATGGCAGCATCAGACTTAAAGCTGATCACGGCAGTTCTGTTTTTGATCATCCTGGTTGCCAGCAACCGGAAGGAAAGGAAGGTAAAGGCGCATGCTTGAGTTAAACCACATCCATAAATATTATAATGCGGGCACTGTCAATGAAATGTGTCTGTTCCACGATTTCTCCCTTTCCATTGAGGACGGACAGTTTGTGTCAGTGGTGGGCTCCAACGGTTCCGGAAAAACTTCCATGCTGAACCTGATCTGCGGCAGCATTCCGCTGGATGCGGGACAGATCAAAATCGGAAATGAAGATATTACAGGCATGCCGGAGTTTAAGCGTCAGAAGCGTATCGGCCGCGTCTATCAGAACCCGGCCATGGGCACCTGCCCTTCCATGACGATTCTGGAAAATATGGCTCTGGCCGATAACAAGGGAAAGCCCTTCAACCTGCGCCCGGGCACCAACCGCCAGCGGGTGGAATTTTACCGGGAACAGCTTCATATGCTTGGCCTGGGACTTGAAGATAAGCTGGATGTGAAGGTCGGCGTGCTTTCCGGCGGACAGCGTCAGGCCATGGCACTGCTCATGTCCACCATGACTCCCATTGAATTCCTGATCCTGGATGAGCACACGGCAGCACTGGATCCGAAAACCGCAGACATCATTATGGAGCTGACGGACAAGGTGGTAAAAGAGAAGCATCTCACGACCATCATGGTGACTCATAACCTGCGTTACGCCGTAAAATACGGCAACCGTCTGCTGATGATGCATCAGGGTCATGCCATCATTGACAAGGCCGGTGAGGAGAAAAAGAAGATCCAGATCGATCACATTCTGGAAAAATTCAATGAGATCAGCATCGAATGCGGAAACTAAGAAATTGTTTGAAAATTTAGAATAGTTTAATACACGGAATACACCTCTTGTGGTATACTGTTAATCAGTAGAGAGAGGTGTATTTTTTATGAGATTAAAAATGCGTCTTGCCATTGCGTTTGTGACGTTTAGTGTCCTTCCGATCATGTTTGTGGGTCTTATGCTGTCGGTGGGCCGTCTGTTTATGGCCAACCGGATGGACCGGTTTGGCCCGGAAGTAAGAACTATGGTAGCCCAGCTGATGATCACGGCAGTTCTGATGCTGATGTTCATCTGCGGTTCCCTGACAATCTGGGTGTACCGTTCCATTCTGCGCCCGCTTAGCAAGCTTCAGGAGGCAACCAGAAAGATCCGGGACGGCAATCTGGATTTCACGCTGGATATCGAGGAGGATGACGAGATCGGTGAGCTGTGCCAGGACTTTGAGGAGATGCGCATCCGTTTAAAGGAGAGTGCGGAGCAGAAGATTCAGTATGACAATGAAAATAAGGAACTGATCAGCAACATTTCCCATGATCTGAAAACACCGATCACGGCCATTAAGGGCTATGTAGAGGGAATTCTGGACGGTGTGGCATCCTCGCCGGAAAAGCTGGACAAATATATCCGCACGATTTACAACAAGGCCAACGATATGGACCGGCTGATCGATGAGCTGACCTTTTATTCCAAGATTGATACGAATAAGATTCCCTATACGTTCAGTAAGATCAATGTCAACAGCTATTTTCGCGACTGCGCGGAGGAGGTCGGTCTGGACATGGAATCCCGGGGGATTGAGCTGGGGTATTTTAACTATGTCAATGAGGACGTGGAAGTCATTGCAGACGCAGAGCAGATGAAGCGTGTCATCAACAACATCATCAGCAATTCCGTCAAATATCTGGATAAGCCGAAGGGCATCATCAACATCCGCATCAAGGACGTGGGCGATTTCATTCAGGTGGAGATCGAGGACAACGGCCGGGGCATTGCTACCAAGGATCTGCCCTATATTTTTGACCGGTTCTACCGCACGGATTCCTCACGGAATTCCTCCAAGGGCGGAAGCGGCATCGGACTTTCCATTGTGAAAAAGATCATTGAAGATCACGGCGGCCGTATCTGGGCCACCAGCAAAGAAGGAATCGGCACGGAGATGCATTTTGTGCTGAGAAAATATCAGGAGGTAATACAAAATGAGCAGCAGAATTCTGATCATTGAAGACGAGACCAGCATCGCGGAGCTCGAGAAGGATTATCTCGAGTTAAGCGGGTTTGAGGTAGAACTGGAGGAACAGGGAGATGTCGGTCTGGAGCGGGCTTTAAACGAAGATTTTGATCTTCTGATCCTGGATCTGATGCTTCCGGGAATGGATGGCTTTGAGATCTGCAGGCGTTTTCGCCAGTCCAAGAATACACCGATCATCATGATTTCCGCAAAGAAGGACGATATTGACAAGATCCGGGGCCTGGGCCTGGGGGCGGATGATTACATGACGAAGCCATTCAGCCCAAGTGAGATGGTGGCCCGGGTGAAGGCTCACTTGGCCCGTTATGAGCGTCTGATCGGAAGCGGAAGTCCGGAGAATGAGATCATCGAGATTCGCGGACTGAAAATTGACAAGACTGCCCGAAGAGTCTGGGTGAACGGCGAAGAAAAGAACTTTACTACGAAGGAATTTGATCTACTGACTTTCCTGGCCCAGAATCCAAACCATGTATACACAAAGGAGGAACTGTTCCGGGAAATCTGGGATATGGATTCCATCGGAGATATTGCCACGGTAACCGTGCACATCAAGAAAATCCGTGAAAAGATCGAGTTCAATACCGCGAAGCCGCAGTATATTGAGACCATCTGGGGCGTGGGATACAGGTTCAAGGTATAAAGAACCAGGCTCTATCTAGTATAGAAGAAATTCATTGCTGTTTGCGCAATGCGTGAACAGTAACAGAAAGGCAGGATAAAACATGGGAATCCATGCAGGAATTTATATGGCGGCAGCGATTCTTTCTGCTCCGGTTTTAACAGCGGGAGGCGGACAGAACACGGCAGCTGCAACAAACGTAAGCTTTGAAGCGCCGCAGGAGAGCGGAAGCGGGGAGGCAGGAACCGCAGCTGCATCCCGCTTTGTGCTTCCGGAAGAAGCCCGGGTACTGGTGATCGTGGAAGGAACCGGCGGAAGTGGCTGCAATGTTTATGCCTTTGAGCGGAGCAGCGCAGCAGGAAGCTGGGAGAAGTGTGTGGAAACAACAGGATATCTTGGTATGAATGGCATGAGCAATCACCGGCACTCTGGCGATAAGACCACGCCGATCGGAGTATTTAAAATGAATACCCCGTTCGGACAGGCCAAAGCACTGGAGGGCTTTCCTTCCGATTATATCCAGGTAGATGACACCTATGTCTGGGAGGACGATACCAACAAATTAAGCCGTGACATTTCCAAAGAAGGCGAGCGGGTCGGCGGCAGCGGCTATGCCGGATATTATGACTACGCCATTGATGCCGGATTTAATCCGAACGGCATCAAGAATCAGGGCTCCGCGCTGTTTTTACACTGCTCCGGTGTATTTAAGGACTATACCTCCGGCTGCGTAGCCATCGAGAAGGACCAGATGGCCCAGATCATGAAGCTGTATGGAAAGTACGGCAGCGGCGCATCCTTTATCGCCCAGGCGCCGAAAGGGACCTTTGAGCAGATTTATAATACCTATGGAACAAACCAGGGACTGTCGCCGGAAGGGAACTTTTCGTGATCATGATTCTATCATGAATTACGGATTGCACTCGAAAAGAAAATTGACATTCCAAAATCCGTATGTTAGAATACAAAATTGTGCTGAAGAAGATTCAGAATACCATCCTGAATCTTCTTTTTTGATGCGATTGTGTGCAAAAATCTGTCGGAGGCAGGTGTTTGCATACCTGTACCGCAGGGTCCCCCCCACTGGAACAGGTCCTGCGTAAAACTCGAAAACAGATTGTAAATAGAATGAGGAAAATGAATGGAAACAGTAAAATTTGAAGAGTTACAGTTAGATGACCGTATCCTGCGTGCCGTGACCGATATGGGATTTGAGGAGGCTTCCCCGATCCAGGCGAAGGCCATTCCGGTGGAACTGGAGGGCTCCGATATCATCGGTCAGGCCCAGACCGGAACCGGTAAGACAGCAGCCTTTGGTATCCCGCTTCTTCAGAAGATCGATCCGAAGAAGAAAAAGCTGCAGGCCATTGCTCTTTGTCCGACCCGTGAGCTGGCCATCCAGGTAGCAGATGAGATCCGTAACCTGGCAAAGTACATGCATGGCATTAAAATCCTGCCGATCTACGGAGGTCAGGATATTGTACGCCAGATCCGCGGTTTAAAGGACGGTACCCAGATCATCATCGGTACTCCGGGTCGTGTTATGGACCATATGCGCCGTAAGACTGTAAAATTCGATCAGGTACATACCGTTGTGCTGGATGAGGCAGATGAGATGCTGAACATGGGCTTCTTAGAGGACATGGAGACTATCTTAAGCCAGCTTCCGGAGGAGCGCCAGACGGTAATGTTCTCTGCAACTATGCCGGCAGCCATCCAGAAGATCGCTGAGAATTTCCAGAAGGATCCGCAGATCGTCAAGGTCGTGAAGAAAGAGCTAACCGTGCCGAAGGTAACCCAGTACTATTATGAAGTAAAGCCGAAGACCAAGGTAGAGGTTATGTGCCGGCTGCTCGATATGTACGCACCGAAGCTTTCTGTCGCATTCTGCAACACCAAGAGGCAGGTCGATGAGCTGGTAACGGAGCTTCAGGGGCGCGGTTATTTTGCAGAGGGACTGCATGGCGACTTAAAGCAGGTACAGCGTGACCGCGTTATGAACAGCTTCCGCAACGGACGAACTGAGATCCTGGTAGCAACCGATGTGGCTGCGCGTGGTATTGACGTAGATGATGTAGAGGCAGTATTTAACTACGATATCCCGCAGGATGATGAGTATTATGTACATCGTATCGGACGTACCGGCCGTGCGGGCCGCGAGGGCATCGCATTTAACTTTGTTGTTGGCCGTGAGGTGTACAAGCTGCGCGACATCCAGCGTTACTGCAAGACCAAGATCATTCCGCAGGCAATTCCGTCCCTGGATGACATTACCGAGATCAAGGCAGAAAAAATCCTGGATCAGGCGAAGGAAGTTCTGGCAGATATGGATCTGAACCGTATTTCCCACATCATTGAGAAGAAGCTGTTGGAGGAGGACTACACCTCCCTTGAGCTGGCAGCTGCACTGCTTCGCATGAATATGGGTGAGGAAAATGAAGATATCATCTTCGATAACCGTCCGGCAAGATCTTTAGATGATCTGGATTCCAGACGTGACCGCAGTGACCGTGGAAACGGCCGCGGCAGAAGAGACGGCAAGGGCAGAGACGGGCGAGGCGGCCGCAGCGCCAGAAAAAATCAGGATGACGCAGATATGGCACGCCTGTTCATCAATATCGGAAAAGAACAGAAGGTAAAACCAGGTGATATCCTTGGGGCTATCGCAGGTGAGTCCGGCATTTCCGGCCGTCTGGTGGGAAGCATTGACATGTATGACAAATACACCTTCGTAGAAGTTCCGCAGGACTGCGCGGAGGAGGTACTGGAATGCATGAAGAATGCCCGCATTAAGGGAAAATCCATTCATATGGAACCTGCAAACGGCCGTTAATTACGGGAAAAACAGAATATAAAATGAAACACGAAGGCGCGTATGGAAAGTATGCGCCTTTTATGATATAATGTGACGAGCGCAAGAGAGCCGGAAGCGTGCTTGCACGGTTACGGCGAACGGCGAGGAAATCAAGTGACGAAGTCACGGGAACGAGCGCATTAACAGGCAGACAGGAGGATACGGACATGAAGCAGTTTGGATTCATTGGTATGGGTAATATGGGCTATGCGATCTTAAAGGGTCTTTTAAAGTCCAAAGTGCCGGACCAGATCATCTTTTCAGCAAGAAACAAAGAGCATATGGAACAGGTGGCAGCAGAAACAGGAGTTTCTTATGCTGCAGATAATAGAACCTGCGCGAAGGAAAGCGCCTGTCTGGTGCTGGCAGTAAAGCCGCAGCAGTTTGATACGGTCATTGGAGAAATCCGGGATGCAGTGACAGAGGAACAGATCATCATCTCTATTGCACCGGGTATTACCATTGCGGACCTTCAGAAACGATTTGGGAAAAAGTGCCGCATTGTCCGTGCTATGCCGAATACACCTGCTCTGGTGGGAGAGGGCATGACTGGTGTCTGCTATGACAAGGCACTGTTTTCTGACAAAGAGAAGCAGATGATCGAAACGCTTTTTACTTCCTTTGGACGAATGACTGTAGTAGAAGAAAAGCTGATGGATGTGGTGGTATGTGCCAGCGGAAGTTCTCCGGCCTATGTGTATATGTTCATTGAGGCACTGGCCGATAGTGCCGTAAAATATGGAATCCCGCGCGCAGATGCATACAAGCTGGTGGCTCAGACAGTTCTTGGCAGTGCGAAGATGGTACTGGAGACCGGGGAACATCCGGGCCTGTTAAAGGATAAGGTCTGCTCCCCGGGCGGAACGACCATAGCCGGTGTGGCAGCGCTGGAAGAGTATGGCATGCGCAACGCCGTGTTCAAGGCAACCGATGCCTGCTACGCAAAATGTAAAGGAATCCAGTAATAAATCAGAAAACGGAGGAATTCATCATGAGCATGGAAGAAACACAGAATCAGAATGCAGGGCAGATGGAGAACGGAGCAAAGATCGAACCGGTCATCCGCAAGGACCGTCAGCTGAAATATACAGGAAATATTTTAAAAATCTATGAGGACACTGTCATCGCCAATGGTCACGAGGCTCACTGGGATTATATCCATCATGACGGAGCGGCTGCAGTGGTGGCAGTAGCGGATGACGGAAAGCTTCTTATGGTGCGCCAGTACCGCAATGCCCTGGACCGGGAAACGCTGGAGATTCCGGCAGGCAAGCTGGATGCGCCGGATGAACCGAAGATCGAGTCTGCTTACCGGGAACTGGAGGAGGAAACCGGATACCGCTGTGAAAAGCTGGAATATCTGATGAGCCTGAATACTACGGTTGCGTTCTGTGATGAAGCCATTGATGTGTTTGTTGCCAGAAATCTGATTCCGTCTCATCAGCATCTGGACGAGGATGAGGTCATCCATGTAGAACGCTGGAGCATCGAAGACCTTCAGAAGCTGATCTATACCGGAAAAATGACAGATGCCAAGACTGTTGCAGGCATTATGGCTTACGCCGCAAAATACGGAAAGTAAAACGATACACGGAAAAGCAGAATAGGGGGACTGTCTGTCTGCATAGGATAGAAAAAACGGTGGAGCCTGTTTATGAGAATGGAACGTTCGTTATCTGTCCTGGCAGCAGCAGTTCTGGGAGGATGGCTGATCGCGGTACTTTTGTGTAATGTTCTGTTTTACCGGAATATTGTAAATTATGAAGTGCTTTATCAGGGAATAGCCGGCTGCTGGTCGAAAGGATCTGAGCTGGATCGTACCAGGAGGATCTGGCTTCTGGCAGTTCGGATTTTGCAGGCAGCAGTCGTCTATGTCATGATGCGCAGCAGGCTTCGGAGATCAGCAAGCCTGTTTCTCGGACTTGCTGCGGGGGTTTGCGGAGGAATGCTCTTAAGTCTGCTGGTATGGAGCCGCGGCGTTTCTGGAGGCTTTCTATTTCTGGCTTCCGGTTTTCCGCAGGATCTGGCCTATCTGCCCAGTTTCTTTCTGCTGCTGATCTGTGGACGATCGGACCGCCCTGTGCAGAAAGAACGTCTGTTTTGTATCACGATCATCCTGCTGGCAGCCGGGATCTGGATGGAGCTTTACGTCAGTCCGTTGATCTTGAAATTGTTTTAAAAAAATACAATACAAAATTTACAACATGTTGAGATAGAAAGAACTGCTTTTCCAACATGTTGTATTTTTATGTAAATCATGCTGAAACGGATAAAAAAGTGGGAAATATGTGTTTGATTTTATGAGAAAATGCGGATATAATGGTATTCACATTACCGAAACAGACAGGTTTTATGGGATTTTGGGGCAGCAAAGCGGCTCTTGTCCATTCCTGCGGAAACGGTGGGAAATATCGCTTGGGGAAAGTTGGAGTTTAAGAATATGACGACAGAAATAGAATCTTTCATTCATTATCTTGAGGATGTGAAACAGTCATCCCGAAATACAGTGGTATCCTACCAGAGAGACTTAAGGCAGCTTAAGGAGTATCTGGAACGCCAGGGAATTAAAGAACCGGCCAAGGTGACCAGAACCTGTCTGAATTCTTATATTTCCTATCTGGAACGGAAGGGAAAGGCCACCACGACCATTTCCCGCATCCTGGCATCTACGAAAGCGTTCTTTCATTATGAGCTGATGGAGGGAAACATCCGTCGGGATCCGGCAGAGCTTTTAAAAACACCGAAGATCGAGAAAAAGATTCCGGTGATCCTCAGTGTGGAGGAAGTGAACCGTTTTCTGGAGCAGCCGGAGGGCGAAGGTGCAAAAGAGGTACGTGACAAGGCAATGCTGGAGCTTCTTTATGCAACCGGGATCCGGGTTTCCGAGCTGATCGGACTGGAACTTCAGGATGTGAATCTGGCAGTTGGGTTTCTCACCTGCAGGGACGGGGAAAAGGAGCGGGTGATCCCATTTGATAAAAAGGTGAACCAGTATCTGCGGGCTTATCTGGATAAGGCAAGACCGGACCTTTTAAAAGGAAATGACTCTTCCTGGCTGTTTACCAACTGCAGCGGAAAACAGATGTCCCGTCAGGGCTTCTGGAAAATCGTGAAGTATTACGGGGACAAGGCCGGGATCCAGGCAGATATCACTCCCCACACCCTGCGCCATTCCTTTGCCGCCCATCTCATCAGCAGCGGAGCGGATATTCAGGCTGTGCAGACCATGCTGGGACATGCAGATCTGGCTACCACACTGGCTTATCAGGGGTATATCCAGAAACAGCACTAAAAGCCAGATCATGTAAATGTGAAGGCACGGAGCAGTTCCATATTACATACAGGCGGCGCGGGGGCGTGCGCCTGTAATTCATTTTAGGGGACAGAAAGCAGGAGTCTGGCAAGAAAATGGTTCTCGCGGGTCTGAAATTGTGGTATACTGAAGCAAGGTTTGCATACAAAGGAGCGGATGCGGCATGGAACGGGATACGGAAAATGAAAGAAACAGAAGGAGAAACATGCGAATGCATATTCTTCTTGCTGTGGATGCGGCTTTGCTTGCGGCCATTTTGCTGGTGTCCGGTCTGCTGCTTTACCGGAGTCATAACCGGGAGACGGAGCAGCATCTTTCACAGGTTCAGGCGCCGGACTGGTATACTCAGGATTTCCTTACTGTGAATCCTTATTCAAGGCCGGGAACAAAGCGGGAACATGTGCGGGATATTGTCATTCATTATGTGGCTAACCCGGGCACAAGCGCGAAACAGAACCGGAACTATTTTGAGGGCCTGAAGGATCAGAGCGGATCAAAGACGGTGTCGGCCAGCAGTCATTATATCATTGGTTCTGACGGGACGATTTTGCAGTGTATCCCATTAGATGAAGTGGCTTACGGCAATTATCCGCGCAATGACGATACAGTATCGATCGAGTGCTGTCACCCGGATTCGGACGGACGCTTTACGGATGCTACGATCAAATCACTGATCAGGCTGACCGGGTGGCTCTGCAGGGAACTCTCTTTAAATGAAAAGCATATCATCCGCCATTACGATGTGAGCGGAAAGAACTGCCCGAAATATTATGTAGAACACCAAGATGCCTGGCGGACATTGAAAAAGAAGCTGGCGGCCGGCATACAACAATGAAACAGCAGAAAGGAATCCTGATTTTATGGGAAAATCATTATACATAGCGGAGAAGCCAAGTGTGGCACAGCAGTTTGCGGACGCACTCAGGATTTCCGCGAGGCGGTCAGACGGTTATATTGAGTCCGATACCGCGGTCGTGACCTGGTGTGTAGGACATCTGGTGACCATGAGCTATCCGGAGGCATATGACCCGGCTTTGCGGCGCTGGAGCCTGCAGACACTGCCGTTTCTGCCGAAGGAGTTTAAATATCAGGTGATCGACGGCGTCTCGAAGCAGTTCGCCATTGTCAGCCGCCTGCTGAACCGTCCGGATATCGATACCATCTATATCTGCACCGACTCTGGACGTGAGGGAGAGTACATCTACCGTCTGGTGGACCAGATGGCCGGGGTAAAGGGCAAGATCAGAAAGCGTGTCTGGATCGATTCCCAGACGGAGGAAGAAATCCTGCGCGGAATCCGGGAAGCGAAGGACTGGAGTGCGTATGACAATCTGGCAGCCTCTGCTTATCTGAGAGCGAAAGAAGATTATCTGATGGGAATTAATTTTTCCCGTCTGCTGACTTTAAAATACGGTCCCACGATCTCAGCCTTTTTAAAGACAGACCGCACGGTGCTTTCTGTAGGGCGTGTCATGACCTGTGTGTTAGGCATGGTGGTGCGCCGGGAGCGGGAAATCCGGGAGTTTGTGAAGACCCCGTTTTACCGGGTGATCGGTACCTTTTTATCCCAGGATATGAAGTTTGACGCGGAGTGGAGAAGTGTGGAGGGCTCCCGCTATTTCCGGTCTCCGAAGCTATATAAAGAGAATGGCTTTAAAAAGCGTGAGGATGCGGAAGCACTGATTGCCCAGCTTAGAGAGACAGATCCGCTGTCGGGGACCTTAAGCAAGGTGGAACGCAAGAAGGAAACCAAGAACCCGCCTCTGCTTTATAATCTGGCAGAGCTTCAGAATGACTGTTCAAAAATGTTCAAGATCAGTCCGGATGAAACGTTGAAGGTCGTGCAGGAACTGTATGAGAAAAAGCTGGTAACCTATCCGCGTACTGATGCCCGCGTACTTTCAACAGCTGTAGCCAAAGAAATAACAAAGAATATCGGAGGTTTGAAAAATTTTGAGCCAATGAAAGGCTTTGCCCAGGAAATCCTGGACCAGGGGTCTTATCAGGGGATTATGAAGACCCGATATGTCAATGACAAACAGATCACGGACCACTATGCGATTGTACCGACGGGGCAGGGATTTGGTGCCATGCGCAGTCTTTCACCATTGTGCATGAAAATCTACGAGGTGATTGCCAGAAGATTTTTAAGCATTTTTTATCCTGCGGCGATTTATCAGAAGTATGCGCTGGAGCTGACCTGTGGCCAGGAGCATTTCTTTACCAGCTTCCGTGTGCTTACAGAGCAGGGCTATTTAAAGGTGGCCGAGGTGCCGAAGCGGAAGAAAGCGGATGATACCGCAGCATCCGGCGGTCAGGTGGCAGACGGGGAGACAGATGACAAGGACGAGTCCGAAATCAACAAAAAGGATATGGAAAATCCGGCATTCATTGCTATGCTGGCTTCCCTGAAAAAGGGCATGCAGCTTCCGGTGGATGGCTTTGCCATCAAGGAAGGGGAAACATCCCCTCCAAAACGTTATTCTTCCGGTTCCATGATCCTGGCAATGGAGAACGCAGGACAGCTTATTGAGGACGAGGAACTTCGCGCCCAGATCAAGGGAAGCGGCATCGGCACCAGCGCGACCCGCGCGGAAATCCTCAAAAAGCTGGTCAATATCAAATACCTGGCGTTAAATGGCAAGACCCAGATCATCACGCCAACGCTTTTAGGAGAGCTGGTGTTTGATGTGGTCGGCGCATCCATCCGCCAGCTTCTGAATCCGGAACTGACGGCAAGCTGGGAGAAGGGGCTTACCTATGTGGCAGAGGGCTCCATCACTCCGGACGAGTATATGGAAAAACTGGAACGTTTCGTAGCTGGAAGAACCTACGGGGTTTTGCGCCTGAACAACCAGTATCAGCTCCGGGAATATTTTGAGACAGCCGGGCAGAACTACTCGAAAAAGTAAGGCAGCCTGGTCTGGAAAAGAATCATACAGAACAGAAACCCTCCTGCACTTTTCAAAGGCAGCTGAGTATATATCTTTAAGAAAGAAAAGAGGATATGATCATGAAAAAAGAAGAAATGAAGATCAGTGATCTGTACAGCCTGGAGAACACCGTGGCGAAAGAACTGTTAGAACAGTTTACTTATCCGTGGGAAGTTCTGGCTCACATTGGTGATTTTGTAGAGCGCCTGGGCGAAACCCTTCCGAAGGATGAGTACGCAAACCCGGCAGAGGGTATCTGGATTCACAAATCTGCCCACATCGCACCGACCGCAGGCATCATTGCGCCGGTCATCATCGGACCGGAGGCAGAAGTGCGTCACTGCGCGTTCATCCGCGGTAAAGTTATCGTTGGCAAGGGAGCAGTAGTAGGAAACTCCACGGAATTAAAGAATGTGATTCTGTTTGACGGTGTTCAGGTACCGCACTACAACTATGTAGGCGATTCCATTCTGGGCTACAAAGCACACATGGGCGCAGGTTCCATCACCTCCAACGTTCGTTCCGATAAAGCACTGGTCAAAGTACACGCAGAAGACGGCGACATCGAAACCGGCTTAAAGAAATTCGGCGCCATGATTGGTGACTGCGTAGAAGTAGGCTGCGGCTCTGTATTAAATCCGGGGACCGTCATTGGAAAGAACAGCAGCGTCTACCCGCTCTCCAGCGTCCGCACCGCAGTCGATGCAGACTCCATCTACAAACAGCAGGGAGAAGTTGCGAAGAGACAGTAAATAACAATATAATGAATAATCAATAGAGTCCGAAGGTTCGGTCAGACCATACAGAATAAGCAGATGCTGTGAAATTTTGTACTTCATTCGCTCCGCCGCCTATTGCCAGACCTGCGAGCAAAACTCGCGTGCTCTGCACGCTCA
>NZ_DBFCCJ010000056.1:0-4472 GCF_048380235.1 Ventrimonas sp.
ATCCGTAAAGCGGAGAAAGCTGCGGCCAGAGCAGATAAGGCGCAGGCCAATATTCCAAAGAAAAAGGTCAGGCAGACGGTCATTGACCCGGATATCGGAAAAAAGACCTCGAAGCTGACCTTTGAGGACAAGAAAAAGCCACCTTCCAAAGTTTCTCAGGGAGTCAGGGAAGCTCCCGTCCATCTGGTTGCGGGCAAGCTCCACAAAGAGATCCGGGAAACAGAGCAGGACAATGTGGGCGTGGAAAGCGCCCACAAGTCCGAGGAGGCGGTGGAGACCGGCGCTTATTTGGTGCGGGAGGGCTATCGCAGCCACAAGCTGAAGCCGTACCGCAAAGCAGCACAGGCAGAGCGCCAACTGGAAAAGGCAAATGTAAATGTTCTGTACCAGAAATCTTTGCAGGAAAATCCCCAGTTTGCCAGCAATCCGCTTTCCCGCTGGCAGCAAAAGCAGGCCATCAAAAGGCAGTATGCCGCCGCCAAACACGCCGGTCAGACTGCCGGAAATACCGCCCAGGCTGCATCCAAAACCGGAAAAGCCGCAAGGACGGTAAAAGAAAAGGCACAGCAGGCAGGGGCGTTCGTCATGCGCCACAAGAAGGGTTTCCTGATGGCAGGGGTTTTGTTCCTCATTACCTGTATGCTGATGAATACCATGTCCTCCTGCTCCATGATGGCGCAGAGCATCGGTTCCGTTCTCTCCGGCACCACTTATCCGTCGGATGACCCGGAAATGCTGGCGGTGGAGGCAGATTATGCAGCCAGAGAAGCCCAGTTGCAGGAGGAAATCGACAACATAGAAAGCAGCCACCCAGGGTATGACGAGTATCGCTATGACCTTGGTATGATCGGTCATGACCCTCATGAGCTGGCAGCATTTCTGTCTGCCGTTTTGCAAGGCTACACCCGGCAGAGCGCTCAGGCAGAGCTGGCGCGTGTGTTTGCAGCACAGTATCAGCTGACGCTTACTGAGGAAGTGGAGATTCGCTACCGCACGGAGACCTCCACCGACCCGGAGACCGGCGAGACCACCTCAGAAGAAGTCCCCTATGAGTATTACATTTTGAATGTGAAACTCACCAGCAAGCCCATTTCCGCTGTGGCGTTGGAGATTCTGACCCCGGAGCAGATGGAAATGTATCAGGTCTACCGACAGACCATGGGCAATAAGCCGTTGTTGTTTGGCGGTGGTTCCCCTGACATGAGCAATTCCGAGGACTTGACCGGTGTACAGTTTGTAAATGGAACCCGTCCCGGAAATCCGCAGTTGGTGGAGCTGGCCAAGCGTCAGGTCGGCAATGTGGGCGGCTATCCTTATTGGAGCTGGTATGGCTTTGACAGCCGCGTGGAGTGGTGCGCCTGCTTTGTATCCTGGTGTTATAACCAGGCTGGAAAAAGTGAGCCGCGCTTTGCAGGCTGTGAGTGGCAGGGCGTTCCGTGGTTCCAGTCTCATGGACAATGGGGTGCAAGAGGCTATAACAATCTGGCTCCCGGAGATGCAATTTTCTTTGATTGGGATTTAGATGGGACAGCGGACCATGTGGGTATCGTGATCGGTACGGATGGCAGCCGTGTTTATACGGTGGAGGGAAATTCCGGCGATGCCTGCAAGATCAAAAGTTATGACCTGAATTATCAAAGTATTAAGGGCTACGGCCTGATGAACTGGTAACAGACTTTGTGGAAAGGAGTGAACGGTTATGGCAAAAAATAAAATTGAACGTATCGACCAGGAAATTGCGAAAACCCGTGAGAAGATTGCGGAATATCAGGAAAAGCTCAAGACCCTGGAAGCACAGAAAACGGAGGCAGAGAATCTGGAAATCGTTCAGATGGTTCGTGCGTTACGCATGACTCCAGCACAGCTGAACGCTATGCTTTCCGGTGGAATGAACCACGGCAGAGATACAGCACTGTCGGAATCAAATAATCAGGAGGTTACCGCTTATGAAGAATAAAAGAATTTGCAAAACACTTTCCGCCCTTTGCCTGACAATGGTTGTGGCATTTGGCTTTACGATCCCTGCTTTCGCACAGGGGTCAGAACAGGCTCCGGCGGCACCGGCAGAGGATTCTACCAATGACAGCAATGTGATTCTGGAAGAAACAGAACCGGCACCGGCACTTACACCGGAGGGGAATGCGGCATTGGTGGATGATTTTGGAGGCAATAAGCAGCTTATTACTGTTACGACCAAAGCTGGAAATTACTTTTACATCCTGATTGATAGGGCGAATGAGGACAAGGAGACTGCTGTTCACTTTCTGAATCAGGTGGACGATGCAGACCTTGCGGCGCTGATGGAAGATGGAAAACCCAAAGAGGAGATGCCTGCGGTATGCAGCTGTTCAACAAAATGTGAAGCAGGGGCAGTCAATACGGCCTGCCCGGTCTGCGCAACTGATAAGAGTAAATGTACGGGCAAAGCACCGGAACCTCCGGCAGAAACATCGGAGCCGGAAAAGGAGAAGCCTGCCGGATTGAACCCGGCTGCGCTGGTCCTTTTGCTGGCTCTGCTTGGTGGCGGTGGCGTATTTGCCTACTTGAAGCTCGTTAAGAACAAGCCTAAGACCAAGGGCAATGACAGTCTGGACGATTATGATTATGGCGAGGAGGATTCCGAGGAATGGGAAACCGAGGATGAGGAGTCGGACGAGCCGGACGCTGACGGGGGCAGCACAGAAGAAGATGATGAGGACAGTGTGAAATGACCCGTTTCACAGACAGTCCCTATGAACGCATGATGACACGCAGGCCGGAGGGCGGGAAGGAAACTTCCCGTCCTCCTTCTTTACCCCACAGCCACCCCTGCTATGGTTGCGGGAATTATGGAAGACCCTGCGTAGGTATCTGTCATCGTGAGATGGAACGCTGGCTTAAAGAAAGGAAACGAAAAAAATGAGTGTTCTGATTACATTTATTAAACTGATTTCTGTTTTTGATTTACTGGTGATTGCCTTGTATTTTGGCGGCGACATTCTTTCTACCATGTTAAACAAACTTCGGAGAACGCCAAAGCAAGATGACCCCTTTGATTTCTCCTTAGATACCGTGACAGTTTCATTGTCCATAGATTCTATCCGTCAGCTTTATTCCGGTGACGCGGCAGATTTTGTGAAAGAAAAGATCCTGCCAAATGTGGAGAAAACAATGGCTGTTTTGACGGATCAGGAACAGGCAGCAGCCTGTCTGCTCTTATCTGCTCTGATCGGTTTTCTTGCAGCAGAAGCTCCTATGGATGAACAGAGCTTCCCTATGGTAATGGAACTTTTGAACTGTATGGAGGGGGAAAAAGAGGATGGTTGTCAGGATGCAGTAGATATTTTGTTTGAAGATACCGTCAGCAATACCCACCGTCATGAAGAATATTACAGCAATTATCAACGCTACCAGCTGATGCAGGTGGATAAAACCCGTGTCATTTTGGCTTGCCGCATCATCATCAATGACCTGCTGGGGAAACTGTACCGCTATGATTATCGGTTTGGCTATAACCTGCTTTTGGATGAGGAAAACAGCATTGAGAAAAAGTTGCACACGCCTGTGCGAGAAGAATGGGAGGATGAAGATTATGAAACTTGTAATTGCTGAAAAGCCATCAGTTGCCCAGAGTTTGGCGGCGGTGATCGGCGCAACCGTCCGTAAGGACGGGTATCTGGAGGGCAACGGTTGGCGTGTCAGCTGGTGCGTGGGCCACCTGGCCGGTCTTGCGGATGCAGACAGCTATGCTCCCAAGTATGCCAAGTGGCGATATGATGATCTGCCTATCCTGCCGGAACATTGGCAGATGATGGTGGGAAAAGATAAGAAAAAGCAGTTTGATATTCTCAAAAAGCTGATGAATGCCCCGGATGTGACGGAGGTGGTAAATGCCTGCGATGCCGGACGCGAGGGTGAGCTGATCTTCCGCAGCGTCTATGAGCTGGCAGACTGTCAAAAGCCGATGAAAAGGCTCTGGATTTCTTCGATGGAAGACTCCGCCATAAGGGAAGGCTTTGCAAACCTGCGCCCCGGTGCGGACTATGACGGACTTCGGGATGCTGCCCTCTGCCGTGCCAAGGCCGACTGGCTGGTGGGGATCAATGCGACAAGGCTTTTTTCCGTGCTGTATCACCGAACCCTCAACATCGGGCGCGTGATGTCCCCGACGCTGGCGCTTATTGTTCAGCGAGAAGCTGAGATCGACACCTTTAAGCCGATTCCCTTTTATACCGTGGCGCTGGAGCTGCCCGGTCTTACCGTATCCGGGGAGCGCATGGCGGATAAGGCTGCTGCTGAGCAGCTGAAAGAAGCCTGTCAGGGTGTAAATGTCACAATCAAAAAGGTGGAATGCAAGGAAAAGTCCGAAAAGCCGCCTGCCCTCTATGACCTGACTACTCTGCAAAGAGATGCCAACCGCCTGCTTGGATTTACAGCCCAGCAGACCCTGGACTATCTGCAAAGCCTGTATGAAAAGAAGCTCTGCACCTATC